>CAZSUE010000001.1:0-7439 GCA_964609045.1 uncultured archaeon
CCGTTTCCAGTGCCAGAGCCAGAGCCAGTGTGAGTGCCAGTGTGAGTGCCAGATCCGGGTTCTTGTCCTCCTTCAGCATCGGCGTCGGCATCTGCGGACGAGCGCTCGTTCTCACGATCGAGATCACCCCCGCCGTTTCCACCGCCGTTTCCACCGCGGCCACTCTCCACCGCATCAGTATGAGCACCAGCCTCATCGGTGCCGAGAGCAGCGTTACCATCAGACTTCGCGGGGGCGGGACGCTTTGCATCACCCCCATGCTCCGCATGCGTTCTCTCCCGTGATACCGTTGCTTCATCCACCGCACGGTCTACTGCTTCTCCCTGTCCACTGTTGGGAACAGCAGCGGCTCTTGTTGTGCCCGACCCCGAATTCTTGTTCTCTGACGGGTCGCCGCCGAGTTTCAACTGGGCGGATCGTCGAGTAGATGAAGGGCTATTTTCGTCGCCCTCACCGAGGACCGACCATAGCGAGCGGTTACGTTTTTGTTTCGACTTTCGTGACATGATATCAAGCCTGAATGCAATGGTTGATTCACAGAGAGAGTGGGGCCCTAACGGACCGAACGGTACTGATGCAGATGAGCAAATGGATAAAGAGGGCTATGAACGGCGGTTCGAACGGTGACGAGCGCGGGGGGCAATGCGGGTCTCCGGTTGATCGTCGCCCGCTCCAGATCGTGCTCCAGTTCTATCATTATCGTCCTCCAATCGTGCGCGAGGGATAGGCTCGTCGGTCTTCGCGGTCACCGCGGTATCTAGGGTGCCGTCGTAGACGCGCACCGCAAGCCGCTCTCCAAGCTCCACATCGGCGATACTGCGTACGATGGGGCGCGTATGCGCGGCGACGGCGTGCCGTTCATCCTCGGCGGCACGAGTGACGATCGCATACCCGCGCTGGAGGATCGCATACGGATCCATAGAGAGGAGCGAGACCTCGAGATTGTCCAGCTGCGCCGCAAGTTCACGATCGTATCGCTCCCATGCCTGGACCAGCCGGTTGAGAAGCTCGTCGAGCCGCTCTGCACGCCGATGCACCATCTCGAACGGACGCGTGAAAACGCGTGAGCGCGAGAGCTGCCGGAGTACCAAATGCGGACCGCGCGTCATATTCTCGAGCAGTGACTGGAGGCGCTGGACACGATCGCGCAGTTGCGCGGTAAGCTCACGCCGATCGGGCACGGCAAGTTCCGCACCCGCCGACGGGGTGGGAGCACGCTGGTCGGCGACGAAATCTGCGATGGTGAAATCGGTTTCGTGCCCCACCGCGGCAATGATCGGGATCGTCGCCTTCGATATCGCCCGTGCCACCGATTCGGTATTGAACGCCCAGAGGTCCTCGATCGAGCCGCCGCCACGACCGACGATCAATACATCGGCGCGCGCTACTGCCGCGCTATGCGCGAGCCGGAGCGCGCGCACGATGGCCCGCGGTGCCGCCTCGCCTTGGACCAGCGTGGGAAAAAGGAGCACTTCCGCTGCCGGGTAGCGGCGCGTAAGGACCCGGAGGATATCGCGCAGCGCAGCGCCGGTGGGCGAGGTCACCACACCGATACGCTCTGGGTACCGTGGTAGTGACCGTTTCCGGGACGCGTCGAAGAGCCCCTCCTTTTCCAACCGTTTCTTGAGCTGGAGGAATGCGAGGTAAAGCTCGCCCACACCGTGCGGAAGCAGTTCGAGGACATAGAGCTGGTACTCGCCGCGGACTTCGTACACATCCACATACCCGCGCGCGATCACCTTCTGACCGTCCTCCGGCTCGAACGCGCAATCTCGATTATAGGACCGAAAGAAGACGCAGCGCAGTTGTGCCTTGGCATCCTTGAGACTGAAATACATATGACCGGAGGCGTGATGCTTGAAGTTGGAGAGCTCGCCCACGACCCAGACATTGGTCAGCTTCGGATCTTTCATCAATAGGTATTTGATGTGCTGGGTCAACTCGGAGACGCTGATGATCGGGGGGCCGTCCTTTTTCGCGTCGCCACCGCGTTTTGAACCGCTCGCACCGCCGGTAGAGGGGCGCGGCGAGCGACCCTTTCGCGGATATTTTCCGTAGCGACTGCGGTAAACCATAGGAGCCACCGATAGAGAGTAGATACTAGACAGCGTCATCCGTTTTATAGTATTGGCCGAGGTCAGTAAAAGTATTCATAACGACGGGGTGGAGAACGCAGCAACTGTGGCCGCTAAAAGCGTCGCGCCACAGCGAACGATTTGAAAGCGGCGTGCTCAAATGGCGACCACCGGCGCGCCGCGGCCCGTCCGCACGCCATCGAACCAAGCTTTTTTCCACGGCCCAACCGACGCTCATGGTGGAACGAGTTTGATATAGCCCAGCGTGGGTTCGTAGATAGCGCCTTTCTCCTGGAGCGAGCGGAGCAACTCCTCGAGCGTCCCTTGATCGATATGGCGCTTTTTCGCCTCGCGGGTGATCTGCTGATAATCCGCGCCCTTGGTAGACTGGTCCAATCTCTCGATGATCTCGAGCACCGCGTCCTCCGGATCGGCGGGCGGTTGTTGTGCTTGTTTTTCCGCAGCGCTGTCCGGCGCTTCGTCGCCGCTCCGAAAGCCGCTCGGATATTCGAGACCGGTGGGCGGTTCGGGGACCGGTTGGCCGGTCGACGGTGGAGTGGTCGGTTCGGAGTCACCACCGACACCCTTCTCGCTAAACGGCGCCGCAGGGGGCGAGAAGAGGGTGTCCGGCCCGCTGGTCGACGGTGGCTCCACACCCTGCCCACTTGGTGACGGAGGAGCGGCGCCCCTCGCACCGCCAGTGGCCGGTGCACCTGCAGGTTGCGCCTCCAGATCCGGTTCGGGGCGCTTGACCATATCGAACGCGTCGTGCACCATATAGATGTAGCGTTCCAGATCGACATTGCCGTAGTTCTCGCGCGCAAAGATAAGTCCGTTCGCGATACGCTCGCTGATCCCGAGCGCGTCACATTCCTCGAGCGTGGGCTCGGCCATCTTTTGGACCTCGGCCATGGCATCGATACGCTCTTTCATCGCCAGACAGGTTTCCAGTACCCAGTAATAATAGAGCTCCTCGTTCACCGGCTTGATCATCTCCGGCCGAAGCGAGACATAGAGGAGCCCCTCTTCCGGCGAGTAGGTCCTCGCCTTCCCGCTCACCGCCACATAGACCGGCGGTTCGAGCTGCTCCAGTCGTCGGGCCGCCTCGGGTTGGTACTGGCCGGCGCTGATGTAGAATACACCGGTGGGATCGGAGATGCGCGCACGCCACAACGGCTCGTCCATTGAGCCGACATTCGATTTCTCGGTGAGCACACCCACCACAAAGAGACGGTTGACGAACGCGCCCAGTGGCGTAACCACATAGACCGGTGCGTATTCCTCGTCCGTGGTATGCTCGATGGACGATGCATTGAACTCGCCCGCAAACAGCCGCCAGGCCGGTTCACGAGCGTTCATCGCCACCCCTCCAGTTCCGCTTCCACCGTTCCAAGTTTCTGATCGATATCCAACTCCACATGCTCCAGATCCTTGGCGATCAACATCAGCCCAAAATCGTCCTGGATCGTATTGCCACGGAACACGAACGGCAGCGCGAGCAGCCGATCCTCCAATGGGGCGAGGGTTGGGTCCTCGCCCCCACCATGCGCATCGCTGAGGCACTGGTCAAGTGTGCGCTCGAGGATCGTCTCGGTCAGATCACGGTTCACGATGAGTGAGAGCGCGCCGGTACCGTCATCCAGCACCGCCTTCACCCGCAGGTCCGGTTGACCGTCTACTTGCCCGTGGGTCATGCACTCGCTATTTTGCAGCTTCCGATTGCACATGGGACAACGCTCGATGAGCCCGGAGCCGTCACGTATCTCGAGGATCACTCCCTCAACGGCCACATCCACGGTACCCGCCATATCGTGGAGCGCTTCGATGCTATAGACCGGGACGTCGTCTGCATCCAACTCCACTAGCGGCGCAGCATCCTCGTCGGAGGGCGAAAGCCGGGCCACATCCGCGCGTGAATCAAAGGTCACCTGCGGTCGACCGCGCCATTCTTTGATATACGCATTTTCGATGCGGACGATCTCGCCCTTTCGCAGCCCGAAATCCTCCCATGCGGTAAACCGCGCCCGGCCGGTCTCGTCGGCGAGCAATCCCGAGTAGACCGTCTTCTCCTCGCCGCGCGCCGTCACCTCGCGCGATTCGACCTCGATCACCTTTACGGTGACGGCGATATTGAATGTGCCACCTTTGAGGTCTTTGAGCTTGGTGGGTGTCGCCTCCTGGCGCCGATCCGTCGAGACCTCGAAATCCTCCACATCCTCACGAAGCTTGATCTTGGTGCGATTTCCCAATTGGATCTCCGGATCGCCGCGCCATGTCTTCGTGTACGCGCCGACGATCTCGTAGACGTCGCCCTTTCGCAGCCCAAAATCTTCCCATGCGGTGAATGGCCGCGTCATCGAATCGTCGGCCATCAGACCGTAATGGATCACTTTCGGCTCACCCCGCACCGTGATCTCGCGTTCGTTGACCGAAAGGATCTTGACCTCGAGCTCGAGGAAGCGATCGGACGGGGTGACATCGCTCAGACGCTTGCGACCGCTGTCCTTGACACCGGATGGATCTCCACCGAACTTCTGGACGATACCGCGCTTCGCCTCGCGGAGCGGGACGTGCAGTTTCAGATATTTCCTCAGCTCCGCTGCGATCGTCGTATCCGAGAGTTTCTCGCCGAGCGCCTGTTTGATGTCTTCGATATGTGGCGCGAGTTCTTGATCGGTTACCATGCTATTCACCTCTGGCTATCCACCGGCGGGAGAGCGGCGTTATCGGGTAGAACACGACCAATGAGTGGTCGATGGGACGGTTCGGCCGCAGCCCGCAGTTTCGGCAAGTTCCTTATGGGCTTTAACCGTTTCGTCGTGCGCTGAAACGGCTGCGAAAAAGCGGCGGACCATCACCGACAAGGCGGCCTCCAGTGCTGTGTATAACGAAAAACGCTCCCCCGAAAGATCCTCCGGATTTGCGACCACCGAGGCTCGCTAATAGTATAGAACAACATACTATGCGAAAGGAGGTGATAGGGGGTGCATGATAAGGTGGATTTGTGTGATCCGGCGCGCCGATCGTTCATTGTCAATCAATGAGCGCCTCTCGATATCGGTGGTAATGCTCAACTCATGTGGACTCGAGAGCGGTGTTGGGGGATCGAGCAGCGCTTCGCTCGGTCTGGCATTGTCATTCGATGGCGAACTGGATGATGAACGAGGTACCTCCCTCTTGCTCCAGCTCCACCGAGCCGCTGAGCTGGCCCTCGGCCAGGGTGATGACCAGTTGCAGCCCGAGTGATTTGGTATGACGCCAGTCGAGGTCCGGGGGGAGTGCGACGCCGTCATCCTCCACCCGCAGTTCAAATCGGTGTTCGCCACGAACGCGCAGCGAGACCGTGATCGTCCCCCCACCATCCGGAAACGCATATTTCAGCGCATTGGACACGAGTTCGTTGATGATCAGCCCCACCGGGATCGCGTAATTGAGCCCTAATGCGACATCGTCGATCGTACGTTCCACCACCACCCGGCTGGAACCGTAACGATAGGAGTGGAGAAGCCCGTTGACCAGTTGGCGGATGTAGGAACGGATATCGATATTGGCCAGATCGACGGAACGATAGAGCTGGTCGTGGAGTAACGCCATGGACCGGATACGATGTTGACTCTCTTCCAGCGTGGCCAGCGTACTTTCGTCGCTCACATTCCGGCACTGGAGCCGAAGAAGGCTCGATATGATCTGGAGGTTATTTTTCACACGGTGGTGGATCTCCTTGAGGAGCACTTCCTTCTCTTTCAATTGCGCGGCCAATAACCGCTGGGCGTGTTTTCGTTCCGAGACATCGCGCACGCTCGCGATCACCGTCTCACCGTCGGCGTGGAGGTCGAGCGTTGCCAAATACCATTGCTCTTGGCCTTCTATCTCCAGTGAGTATTCGTAGCGTTGCGTTGTACCAATTTTACGCAGCTTTCTGGCGCCCTCCACATACTTTTCGTGGACCGGTGGTGGGAGGACATCGCTACTGTGCCGGCCAATAAAATCGTCCGGGTCGGCGTAGAGCGGAGCGTCATTGGGACAATAGACTCCGATGAAGTGGTCCTCTGCATCGAAAAGGAAGATCATATCGCTCATCGACGAGACGATAGTGCGGTATTTCTCCTCGCCACGGAGCAGTTGTTGATGAAGTTCGTATTCCTCGGTCATGTCCCGGAACACGATCACCACCCCTACGAACGCATCGGAGGCGTCGCGCATCGGTGCGCCGCTATCGGCGATCTGGTACTCGGTCCCCTCTTGCGAATGAAGGATAAGATCTTTCCCGAGAGTGACGATGCCGTCGGCTGCGGCGATGCGCACGACGAGATCGTCCACCACCGCGCCGGATGAAGCCTCCGTGACATGAAAGACCTCCGAGAGCAAGCGCCCCGTGGCCTCCTCCGCCGTCCACCCGCACAAGCCTTCGGCCACCGGATTGAGCCGTATTACCCGTCCGTCCATATCTGCAGCGATCACCCCGTCGCCGATGGAATCGAGGATGATGTTGAGGGTCGACTCGCGCTGGCGTAACGCCTCCTCGGTACGGATGAGGTCTGTGATCTCCAGGGTGATCTCCACGCCGCCGTGGACGGTCCCTGATTCGTCGATGACAGGATAACCATGGATCTGCCAGAAACGATCGTCAGGAGTCGTTTTTACCGTACCCTCCGGCTGGTGGCTATCCATCGCGGCAAGCACGGGACAGTCAGGACAGGGACTCGACGCATCCGCCCACAATCGATAACAATGCTCACCGATGACCTCGTCGCGAGTGAGGCCCACTGAGTCACAGGCAGCTCGGTTCGCCCAAAGGACGCGCATCGAGCAGTCTTCATAGACGATATGTTCATCGAGGGTGTCGAGTATCCATGCCTGACCCGCGGTCACACTGTCCGAGAGCTCACGCCATGTGACAGGAGTGCGTGCCGAGGCATGACGGAGCGCCAGTTCCACCGCGGCGGCGAGCTCCCGATCGGGGACGGGGGCGAACAATATTTGATATGGTGTGAGGTCGAGCATCGCAGCGATGGCATCGTTCTCCTCGGCGGAGGTGATCAATATCAACGGAATCGGACCACAGCGCTGGATCCGTGCTGCCAAGCGTTGTGACCGTTTCTCAACGGAGTGTTTCACCTCGAGTAGCACGACGCTCACGCGCGCCGAATCGAGGAGCGTATCGGCGTTCTCCACCGTGGCGCAGATCGTTTCGTACCCCAACGCTTTGAGACGCGCCGTGAGACCGTGGGTGGGCCCCAACTCCTCCCCCACGAGCAGTACGGTCGTAGTTCCCTCTCTCACGGCTGCGTTCAGATCCGTTTCTTGCTTCGGCCGCGCCCCATTTTTCGTCGGCTGTGCCGTAGACGAGGCGTCCGACCCGGG
>CAZSUE010000001.1:7449-36361 GCA_964609045.1 uncultured archaeon
CCATCCCCTCTACGCTCCGTCGTTCTTCTTTCACTGTGACGACACGAGTGTGCATGTCGAACGGTCATCGACACGCCCGGCACGATAATGAACCGGACCCAACGAGCGCGCATCGATAGGCTCCATTCCAGCGGGCCGGACCCGACCACCGGAGAACGGATACATGGTCACGCACCACGCACATATACGACCGGTCCTCGGACGATAGACCCATCGACGCACGGTCGACGAATGGGACAGCGTGTACCGCAAACCAGAGCCGGAACTGCTTCTCGCACGGCCACAAATCGTGTTCATCGTTACTTCGATCGTTATAGGAACTATTCAAATGAGACATATATTAAATCTGGCTTAAAAGTCATTCTCTCCCGAACAGATGATCGACCGAGGAGCCGATCCCAAACATACCGAACATACCGATCATACCGAACATACTGTCTGGTGGGCCCATTGCGAGACCTCCTTTTACTTTGAACGCAACGACCACGATCCACCACCGACCACGCTTCAGAGCTTCAGAATTATATATTTTGAGATCTATATGGAGTGAATTCATATCTGCTGGTGACCACATCATGGGCAATAATGTAATCAACGATACTGCCACACAAACGATCCTCGATCGATTCCATCCCCTCATCAAACAGTGGTTCCTAAGCCGCTATGCGCGGCTGAGCGATGCGCAACGCCAGGCGCTGCCTCCGCTCCAGACCGGTGCAAATGTGCTCGTATCCGCACCCACCGGCGCAGGCAAGACCCTCACGGCGTTCCTTTCCGTGATCGACACACTCCTCGTAAAAGGGTTCGACGACGAACTCGAAGACATGATCCATTGTGTCTACATCTCTCCGCTCAAGGCGTTAGCGAACGATATCCAGCGCAACCTCCACGAACCACTCGCCGAGCTGAAGGATCTTGCCGAAGCCGAAGGGATGCCCTTCCCAAAGATCCGTGTGGGGGTGCGATCCGGCGATACGAGTCAGTACGAAAAACAGAAAATGGTGCGAAAACCGCCTCATATCCTCATTACCACCCCGGAAACACTCTCCATCAGTATCGCGACCACGAAGTTCTCCCAGCGGTTCACCGATGTGCGGGTCGTCATCGTCGACGAGATCCACGAACTGTGCGCATCGAAGCGCGGCGTACAACTCAACCTCGCCGTCGAGATCCTCGCGCATCTCGTCGGTGGGACGGGACCGCTGCAGAGGATCGGGTTGAGCGCGACCCAAGCGCCCATCGAGACGCTGGCGCGGTTCCTCGCTGGCCGGGATCGATCCGGCGACTGGCGGCCGATGGAGATCGTCGAGATCACCGACGAAGGGCGGCTCGAGCTCGAGCTCATCACGCCCGCCGCACTGGACGAGGTCGCCTACGAGGCCTCGCTGAACCAACTCTTCCCGCTCCTCCATTCGCTCGTGCGCGACCATTCCACCACGCTCATATTCACCAATACGCGAAGCACTACGGAGAAGGTCCTCCGCAGGCTGCAGAGCGAAGGGATCAAGAGCATCGCGGCACATCACGGCAGTTTGAGCAAGCACCACCGCGAGGATGTCGAAGCTTCGCTGAAGGATGGCGAGATACGCGCAGTCGTCACCTCGACCTCACTGGAGCTGGGCATCGACATCGGCTACATCGATCTCGTATGCCAGATCGGCAACCCGAAAACCGTGGCGCGGATGATCCAGCGCATCGGCCGCGCCGGTCATTCTCTCCACGAAGAGTCGAAAGGACGCATGATCGTGGTCGATATCGGCGACCTCGTCGAAGGGACCGTCACCGTCGCATCCGCACGAGCCGGTCTCATCGATCGGATCGCCATCCCCGACCAGCCGCTCGATGTCCTCGCGCAGATGGTCATCGCCATGAGCCTCATCCAGTTCTGGACCGTCGATGAGGCGCTTGAGCTGATCAGAAGCGCGTACTGCTACCGCGACCTCTCGCGAAGCGACCTCGTCGCGGTGCTCGAGCTCCTCGCCGGCGACGCAAAGCTCGAAGCCATCAATATCTACCCCAAGATCTGGTATGACGAGGAGAGCGAACGGTTCGGGATACGACGCGGTACACGAATGATCTATTTCCAGAATACGGGCACCATCCCCCAGAGCGCGTCGTACCGTGTCTACCTCTCCGAACGCAATATCGAGCTGGGAACACTCTCCGGCCCCTTCGTCGAGCGGCTCACCAAGCGCGATGTCTTCATCCTCGGCGGTAGTACCTACCGTCTCCAACGTATCCAGGGGCTCAATCTCTATGTCGAGCCCGCTCATGGCCGGAAGCCGACCATTCCATCTTGGACCGGCGAGCAGCTCCATCGCAGCTACGATCTCTCCCGTACGATCGGGTCGTTCCTCCGCGCAGCCACGGCGCAACTCGCTCCAGACGCCCACAGCAGTGATACGACGAACCGGGAGGCGCTTCAGCGCTGGCTCGAACTAGAGTACGGGCTCGATGTCGAGGTCGCAAGCACGATACAGCACCATCTCGTCGGGCAATATTACGCTCTTGGCGATATCCTCCCCAGCGATCGTGTGATCGCCATTGAGGGCTATAAGGATCGACGCGGACGGTATCACCTCATTTTCCACGCACTCTTCGGTCGCTCGGTCAACGAGGTCCTCGCACGAGTGGTGGCGGACGCGATCGCCAAAAAGATGAGATGGCCGATCAGGTTCCATACCACCGACGACGGGTTCGCACTGGTGCTCGACCGATCCTACCCACTCGACGATAGCGAAACCATCCGCGCTCTTTTTGAGCCCACCAGATTGCACGAGCGTGTCCGGGCAGACCTCGAAGGGTCCGAACTCTACCGCCAGCGCTTCCGCCATGTGGCCACACGCGCGCTCCTCATCTTACGGCGCTACCGTGGGCACGACATCTCGCTGAAAAAACAACAATACCGCGCCGAGCGCCTCCTCGAGCTCATTCGCAACCAGAGCCGCGACCAGTCACCCATCCGACGCGAGACCTATCGCGAGATCCTCGAGGACACTTTCGATCTCCCGCATGCACGCGAGATCCTCGAAGGTGTGGTCGCAGGCGAGATCGCGGTCCATTCCGCAGGATATCGGAAACAACCGTCGCCGTTCGCGCGCCAGCTCCTCACCCTCGACCCCGCGGACATACTGGCCATCCGCGATCGCGCAGTGCTCGCATCGGAGTTCGACAGCGAGACATTGGCGCGGATCCTCTCCGCGGGCTCCATATCGGCGGTCAGTTTCGAGCCGGCGTTGATCGAGTCGTACTTTTGTGAAAAACGACCGGCGGCGACGACGAGCCGAGCATTCTATCGTGCGGTACGCGACCTCATGCTCGTTCGCTGGGACGGATTCGAACGGGTGGACGCCCGAGACCGGAACGATACGGCGGCCCCTCACACTCCCACCGACTGCGAAGCGAGGGGCGATCATGAGCGCTGGCCACTGTCGGTCACTTCCATCACTGCCAATGAGGTGCCGCCTCAGAAACGGAACCAATGGTGTATTGATGGGCTTGAGAGAGGATCGCTCACCACTGTTCACATCGACCGCCCCTATCTCGTCGCGCCCGCAGCCCGTATCACGCTCCTCGCCGTATATGGAGAACAAGATGAGCTGGACGAACCCGAACGCGCTGCAATCAACGCACTACGCGGCGAGGAGAACCGGGAGAGCGACGGGAGCGCATTGACGCGCGCGGTTGTTGCAGCATTGGAAGCAAAGAACCGCATCCGACGTCGACATCATGCACCCACATTTGACGAGCCGTCGCATTGGATCGTCGAATCCGGCACCCGTACGCGAACGGGCGGGCGGGACGCAGAAGGAGCAGCGACCATACCGTACGACGAGGCGGTGGAGACGCTTCTCTCCGCCATGCTCAGCTATCGCGGCCCCACCACCCAAACGGCCGCGGAAACGGCGTTGATGCTGGAGCCAAGTCTCGTCGAGGCGGCGCTTCGCGACCTCGCCGATGCGAACCGCGTCGTTTCCGGCCATTTCACCTCCACCGAGACCATCGAATACCTCCTCACGCGCGACCTCCTCAAGCTCGAACTGGCGCGTGCCGGCGAGACCAATGTCTACGATCGCGAATATGTCGCCCGATACCTCCTCGCTAAGGAGTTCACCGGCTATTCGACGGTGGAGGATTATTTCGAGCAGTTCGGTGCGGTGACCATGCTCCGGTCCGTGCTTGCGCGCGTGGACCAGTTCGATATCCATCGCTGGGTCCAAAGGCTCCAGAGCGGCGCGATACTGAAGGGGCGGTTCATCAACGGCAGGGTCGGGTATATCCAGGCGGAGCGCGCGCCGATGTATATCGCGCTCTATCGCCGCGCCGAGTTGCGCCCCATCGATCGCGATGTGAGGGAGTATATCGCCACACGGCCCGGTGCCACCTTGGTAGAGGTCCGCGCGCAGTTCAGCGAAAGTTATGCAAAGGACGACATCAACGATAGCCTGAAACTGCTTGATCGTAACCTCTATATCTGCCGCCATCCGGATATCGACACGGAACACGGCACCACCCGCCGGAACCGGTACCGCGTCCTCGAGGTGGAGCCGATGCCGATCAAAGAAGCGACCCGTGCCATCATTCGGCAATACCTCCGCGCCCACGGCCCCTGTCCCATCAGAGAGGTCCGCAACGCCGTCGGATTGACCCATGAGACCGTGGATAGCATGCTCAAACAGTTGGTGGACGAGGACGAAGCCGCGCGGATCGTCACCGTGGGCCAACAGCCCATCGAGATGTATCTCCTCGAGGACGAATTGGATCAACTCAGCGACTTCACCATCGAGAGAACCGTCCTCCGGATACTTCCTTACTACGATCCGTATTGCGACACGATCCGGAACCGTCTCCTCGCGCGGTTCGGCGATGGCTGGTATTCGCCGGTGATCTACGGCGATGCGGTGGTGGGCGCGATCTTCCACCGGCGCGCGGGGAGTTATCTCGATGTGGAGGATCTGCAAATCGAGGCGGCACAGATCGACCCGTTCCTCGCCGAGATCGACCGCTTCATGCGCTATTATCGGATGCTGAACATCGATATTATCCGGATCGCGCGCCTGAACGGGCAACCGGTTGCCAAAACGCGACTGGAGATCCTCGCACCGTTTCTCGAAGCGGGGTTCGTGATCGTCGACGGACAGCTCGTTCAGGGTGAGATCTACCCAACATCCTACGCACCCTCGGAACTGCTCAACCTCGTGCTCTATGCACAACATATCATCCCCGAGCGGCGGTTCGACGACCCCATTACCGCGTTCAAACGTCATGGCGGGTTCCGCAACGCGCAAGAGATCAGCTTGCGGGTCAATACCAAGATGTACGCGTTGAAGGATTTTGCACGGAACCACGATCTGCGGAAAGCGAAGCTTATCCCGAGCTATCTCACCTTCTGTCGCGCGGCGGAGCTGCCCATCTATAAAGCTGCGAAGAATAAACCGATCACCGACGAGATGCGTGCGGTGCTCGCGCTCGTTAGGTTCGGGGAGCAATACACCTCGAAGCAGCTCAAGGAACGCGCACCGCTCGCAAAGTCGAAGTTTCGCAGTGTGCTCAACCAGTGCTTCGACGGACTCTATCTCACCCGCAATTCGATGAACCGGATTTTGCGCGTGCCGGACCTCGAAGGGCTCAGCCAGTACGATGCGCGGGTACTGGTGCTCAAACGTCTTCTTCGCACCTTTGGCGTCGTGAGCCTCACACAGCTGTCCAAGATCACGAAATACGAATACAAGCGCCGCGAACTGCGACGATTATTGAGCGAGTTCGAGGACCAGGGTTTGATCTCGCGCGGCTTTTTCAGGCGCGGCGAAGACCAGCTCTATTTCATCGTCAACGAGTTCATCCCTGTGATCGGCGAATATGAGATGAACGAACGCTGGGTGCTCTGCCCGCAAGATCAACTATTTAGATATCTCGAGGACGAGGTCCGCGAGCGGTTCGACCTCACCGGCTGTTATGTGATCTTCGCCGAGACGAGGATGGTGGGCGCGTTCCACGGTAAGACCAAGCGCGAGCAGTTCATCCTCGATACGATGATCGGCGGTGAGCGCGAGAAGAGGACGATGCGACGGTATATCGCCAAACAGAACTGGACACTGATCGAGACCGATGTGGAGTACGGCCCCGCCCCCAATATGACTGGTGGGACGATGATCGGGAGCTAAAACAAGATTCGCCGCTCGAACCTCATATTCCATTCCACCACCGGTAATGCGTCCCGTCGCTCTCAACGATCACCGTCAATGGATGGATGAATGGATGAATGTATGAATGTATGAATGAATGGATCGATCGATCGATCGAGCGCACCCCGTCACACTCTATCGATCTGGACAGCCCCATGCGCCGAATATTTTTATGCCCGGAACGAAATATGGGTCCATGGGTACTGAATACGAGCACGAACTTCGCCGCGTCCTCGCCGGCGACATGGATATGATCGACCAAGTCACGCGCTCCTGCGATCTCCTCACCACGGACAAGTACCGGAAAGTGGCTTCCAAACCGTTCCTCGTCGTCCGTGCGGCGGGGTCGGGGCCGTTCGACCTCGTCGCCCTACGAGAGGACATATCGTTCCCCATCGAGGTGAAAAGCTCGAAGAACGACCGGCTCTATCTCAGTACGGGGAGACTCGCCGACCAGCTCGAATCGCTCACCTCCACCTGCACCCGCTCCGGATTGGTCCTCCTCTATGCTTACCGGCTCAAGCGTGTGCACGGCGATTCCTGGCGCGTCTTCACCCCGCCGACAGAAGACCTCTCCGGCCGGCTCGCCATCCTCCATCGGCGGATACCAAAACTGCGCCAGACCCCAAAGGGGAACCATGTGATGGACTGGGGACACGGCATGCCGCTGCATGCATTCATCGACTACCTCTGTACCGATGTGGAAGACATATGACGGTCGTGAACAGCCAACCTACCTCCGGCTCGATGAATGGGGCGGAAAGCCTATGTCGACGCCACTGGCATCTCGTCATTGTGTTGCTGGTCGTCACCGGCGCCATGGTCGGTACCATTTTCGCCGAAAGCGGCGCTGCTGTTACCGGCGCGGCCAGTGGCACGGAGACCGACCCCACCTTCGACGCTTCGAGGAACAACGGCACGAAGTACACTCCCACCGGCACGAGCGGGCAAAACCAAACAGACCAAGCAACGATCCACGGTGCATTCTTCTACGACCCGCAGTGTCCATCCTGCCAAGCGGCCTATGCTGTGCTGGAAACGCTCGAGAACGATCATCCCCAATTTCACGCATGGTGGTTCAATGTCAGCTCCGAGGCGAACCGTACCAAGGCGCAGACATTTCTCGACGAATACAATGTCCATTCCCTCTATCACGGCGATTATCCGTTCCTCTTCATCGGTGATCACGCCTTTTCCAGTCGTGCCCTCACCTATGCCAATGTCTCGACCGTCCTCGAACGGTATGCGAACACCACCGTCCCGCTCTACCCGGCGTGGAACCTCGACTGGCGACTCTGTATGACTCTTTTTTATCGCGAAAGCACCGAACGCGGCGCTGCGGTAACAGAACTGCTGGCCGACCTCGACGAGCCGCATGTCACCGTGGCGATGGTCGCCCTCGACGACGAACCATACCATCTCGATCTCTTTTCGGCCTATCTCGACCAATTGAACCGCAGTACGATCGGGACCGATGTGGACGCCTGCCTCGTCTTCGGCGAGCGCGTTCTTGTCGACGATGCGATCACCAACGAGACGCTGAGCGCACTGATCGACGAGGCGCGCGGGACCACCGTCGAGTGTCGGGAGGTCGAGGTCGAATACGAGACCGGGACGGGGAAGGTCTGTGTCCTCATCTTCTACTCGCCGACCTGTTCCGAATGCACCATGGCGTTGAACTATCTCCGATCGGTCCGCTCCGCCCGCGACGATATCGAGCTCGATCAGCGATCGCTGGCCGAGCCGGGGAACGCCCATGCGATGATCACCATGCTCAAGCGCTACAATCGCAGCGAGGCGGCGGGCGGGTCGCTCGCGGTGTTCATCGGCGATCATCTCTTCACCACCTACGATGGGTTGAACGACGGGTTCGAAGCCGCCCTCGCGCAATACGAGGAGAATGGGGTCGAATGCCCCGAGGTGAGCGCAGAACCGGAGGATACCCGGGAGTACCTGCAGCACTTTGAGATCGCGTTCGTTCTCGGCGCCGGTCTCCTCGACGGAGTGAACCCCTGCGCCTTCGCCATCCTCGTCTTCTTCATCACCTATCTCCTCCTCACCGGTCACGATCGACGCCGGATACTCGTCATTGGCGTTTCGTTCTCCATCGGCGTTTTCCTCGCCTATCTTCTCCTCGGGCTCGGGCTCTATTACCTTCTTGGATCGCTCACCTATCTCACCCAGATCAAGATCGCGATCTATATGGGCACCGGCGTTGTCGCCATCGTATTGGGCGCCTATAGCTTCTTTGACGCCAAAAAGGCGAAGTATGGGTCTTCGAAGGAGATGGTGCTCAAGATCCCGCGGCGGTTCCGCAAACTGAGCGACCGCGTTATCGCCGAACATGTGCGCATGCGGTATTTTGCGCTGATCGCGGTGAGCACGGGTATGGCCATATCGATGTTCGAGTTCATGTGCACCGGACAGGTCTATATCCCCGTGATCGTAGCCATGACGAGCATGGGGGGCGGCTACACGCTGGCCTATCTCTACCTCATCCTCTATAATCTCATGTTCATCGTGCCGTTGATCGCGATCTTCCTCACCGTCTATTTCGGTTCCAGCTCCGACCAGCTTCGGACATGGCTACGAAAGCGACTGGCGCTGATCAAAAGCCTCACCGGCATGTTCCTCGTCGGACTGGGAGCGGTCATGTTCTACCTCGGCACACGACTCCTCTGATCTCATTATGCAGAATGGGTCACTCCGCGTCTGCCATGGTTCGCGTCGCAAAACGCCAATTTCTCAAAACAGCTGCGGTGAGTTCCGGGCTGCGATCCGGAAACCTAAAAGGTGTGTCAGGGGTCTGTCAGCGGGTTGCACTGTGGCGTACCTCAATCAACCAGAATAGTCCAGCACTCGCTCTGCGATCAATGAACGAAGGGGGAAAATGCGCGCTCGCTCCATCGCACCGGTGCGGCACGCTGGACACATTCGAGTCCGGCAAGAGGACGATATATCGCACCTGGGCCGAGCTGGAACGACCCAGGTGCGACCCTCCGATCGATCGGACGACCGAAGGTCCCATCATCTTGTACTTGTCATCTCATTTTGGCATTGGTTGAGCCGAACGATCCCAATTATTCGAACTCGGCACCGCATTGCGGGCATGTGGTCGCAGAGAGCGGTATGAGCGCGCCGCACTCGAAACACTCGACCAACTCTTCCTCGTCCGCATAGATCTCCGGCTCTTTTTCGTCCGCGTAGACCTCCGGCTCTTCCTCGCCGTACGGTTCGGGCTCGGCGTATTCCGTATCCACATCGACATCCTCGAAATCGCCCTCGTCGAAATCATCTTCGTAGCCTTCGTATTCGCCCATGTCTTCATCGATGAACTCTTCTTCGAGCACCGCACCGCAACTGGGACACACCGACGCCGTCAGCGGGATCAACTCACCGCATTCGAAACACTCGACCATCTCTTCTTCCATCGGTGTGTATTCTTCCGCTTCTCCGAACTCTTCGGCCGGATATTCTTCGGCCTCGGGCGGGGCTTCGAATGTCTCGACATCCTCGAGGTCTTCGAACTCCTCACCACCGTATTCAGCGAACTCCTCCTCTTCGGCCACCTGTTCGAACTCGATCCCGCAGTTGGGACAGACCCGATCGTCCGCACTCAACGGCTCACCGCATTCTGGACATTCGAACTCCGCTTCTTCGGGGAAGGGTTCTTCTTCGTAGCCCAGTGGCTCCTCCTCTTCGCCCAGTTCTTCTTCCTCGACCGGTTCTTCTTCTTCCAGCGACGGCGCCCTGATCGGTTCCAGCTCCTCGGCGCCCTCCAGTTCGCTCTCCATCGTCGGCAGTTCCTCGGTGATACCGACCTCGAGCACGCTGAGCGGACCGAACTTCGCCCCACATTCCGGACAGACCTCGGCACTGATGGGAATGACCGCGTGACATTCGCCACACTCGACCTCCTCACCGAACTCTGCACCACATTTGGGACATTTGGTCGCCGCGATATCGATGGCGGTACCACATTCGCTACATTCAGCACCCTTCGCTTCGCGGCTGCGATAGATGAAGAATATCGCCGCGCCGACGATGCCGATAACGATGAAGATGATAATGATCGCCCAGGGGAACGCTGCCCCTTCGGTCTTTTCCTCGCCCCTGATCGAGACCTTGATCTTATCCTCCGGCTGCCAATCGAGGTTGTACTCCTCGTTTTCCACCTCAAAGATCAGGTAGCGGTCCACCGGATTCGTATAGGTCGCCTCATCCACACCGGGGATGAACTGAATTTGGAAATTACCGTTCTGGACCGATACCGTCTGTTGGCGCGTGTTGCCGAGGAAGCCGACGGTAACGGTCAGTGTCTGGACCGGGTCGCCGTTATCGAACCGCACCTCACCGCTGACGATGTACGGCTCACCGTTCGTCGCTTCGCTCGGTGCATTGAACGAATCGAAGATGAGCGCTTTCGGCTTGATCTTGACCGTGATATTGAGGACGAACTCGTTGTTCGTCTCGTTCGCCTCGCGCAGTTCGTTCCGCGGGTCCAGTGTGACGGAGATATTGTGCCGCCCGCCGATCGAGGGGACGATCCAGTAGAAACTTAGGTTAAGCCGCTGTCCGACCCCGATCGATACGAACTGGGAGACGATGGTACGGTTGTCGTCCCAAATGGTCAGGTTCACCGCAGGCAAAGGCCTAAGCCAGTCATTCCGGAGGGTGAGGTTGATCGTCATGTTCGTCTCCTCCTCCACCGTGGCGTTCATCTCCACTGGCTCACCGGTAACGGAATAATTGAACGATTGATCGACCAGCACGAGGTCCGGTAGCGGGAGTACCTCGATAGTATCGGCCAGATCGTTGTTGCTCTCGTTGAGCTCGCCGAAACGATCGGCCGAGTCCACGACTGCCGCGATCATATGCGTGCCGATCGTCGTCGGTGTCCATGGGACCGGGAATGTCACCTTATTGTTCACCGCGAGCGGCAACTGATCGGTGATGCGGCCGTTCTCGGCGCTGCTGAAGTTCGCGATCGTCGTCCCATCATCGGTCACGGACAATCGGAACGCGCCGATCGCATCGATACCGACATTCTGTACCGTGATCATGATCGTGACCTCGTTGTGCACGGCGGTGTAGTTCGTATCGGTCCGCTTGGCGGTGTCGAAGCTGATATCGCTCATCTTAACATCCATGCGCGTAAAGACCTCGACCTCTACCGTGTCGTTATTGTTCTGATAGTTCGACTCGTTCGTCAGCCCGTACTTATTGACCTGTACCCGGAAGGTATAGGTGCCGATCTGTGGCGCAGTCCAGTCGATAGAGACGACCGTGGAGTCGATGAGCCCGTGTTCGAGGTCCGCGCCCTCGAGCTCGTCGATGGTGGAGACATTGAGCTGCACATCGGTCTCACCCGCGAGGAAGAACACGACATCGATGAGTTCCGCGTCGGTCTCACCCTCGTTGAAGACCTCGGCGACGATCGTGATCGAGGTGCCTTCGCGCACCGTCTTCGGCGCGGACGCGTCCACACGCAGATCGGCGCGGGTCTTGACATTGACCGGTCGCTGCGCGGTGTTGTCCTCTTCATTCCCTTCTGCGATCACATCGTTCTCGTCGAGCACGACGCGTATAAAATGGCGCCCTTCGACTGCGGGTTCCCAGTTGACCGCAAGTTCGCGGTCGCCCATTGCGGCCAGCGTGATGTTCCAGCTGGCGATCTGCGTCTGCTCCTCACCCACGACATCGTAGAGCGTCACATTGAACCGGCGTGCATCGTCTTCGCCCTCGTTCTGGATAAAGAGCTCGATATAGACCGTCTCACCACGGACCACGCTGTCGGACGAGAGGGAGATATCCATGGGGTTGATGAGGAGGTTCGCTTTCGTCCGTGCGGCCAGAGTCGCCGTATGTTCGTTGTTCTGTTCGTTGCGTTCGAGGATGTCGCCGTTCTCGTGGTTGATGTACGGCGGGTCGACGACCACACGGAAGGGGTGCTCGCCGGAATAGTCGAGGCTCCAGTTCTCCGCCGTGATCGTCACCGTCTCGCCGTAGTCGAGATCCACCCGTTCCTCGTGGACGAGGGTCGTACTATCGTAGATGACGATATTGACATTGCTGACATTGATCATCCCGTCGTTCATGATCTGGGCCGAGATATCGATCACATCGCCGATAACGGGGTCGTTATCCGAGAATGTCAGTGAGATGGGGTTCAGATCGACGCGCGGAAATACATACTGGACATACTCGAGGCTATTGTTGTTCTCGTTGTTCTCGAGGATCGCATTGGTATCGTCGACCACCACGCGAATGGTATGGTTGCCGGCGTTTTGTGGCGTCCAGATGACCGAGGCGGTGCTGGATGCGCCCGCACGCAGCGTTTCGATCGTCGTCTGGTCGAACGGCTCGTCGTCATCGTAGAACTGGACCATAATATCGGTGGCGTCGCTGCCGCCCACATTGCGTACCGTCACTTCGATGCGGTTCTCGTAGCCCACCACGATCTCGGGTGCGTCGATCGGATCGAACTGGAGACTGCCCGGGACCGGGATGAAATCCGGAAGCAGGGTGGTGAATTGGAGCGTCGTATCCACATTCTCGTTGGCGATACAGTAGCCCACCTCGGAACTATACATCGCGCCCTGGAAATCATAGTTTGCCACCAGCCGATAGTTCCCGACGAACCAGTTCCGGTCACGGGTCACGATGGAGCCCGCCACCCGGAACAGCGCTTCGCCCTCGTCGTCGGTGAGCCCGTTCGTATAGAGGCGCCAGGAGCTCGTGCGCATCGAATAGTTGTACACACTTACATTCGCCCCTGCGATCAGTATCTCGTTGGGGTCCTCCGTGTGCACGGTGAGCCACCAATAGGTGGTAAAGGATGAACGCGTGTCGGTGATGGTCAGTGCCGGCGTCTCACCGGTGGGGCGCAGCGTATCGGTGCCGCACGCCGTGGTATTCCCATCGAGCTCCAGCGGTTGGTTCAAGGTACTGTTCGTCATCTCCAGCACGGTGTTGTTGAATTTGAGCACCGCGCCATCGCTCGCCGAGAGCGTGGCCTCATCGAATTCGATCGTGTCGCGATCATCTGTCTGGTCGAGGACGATGCTCCCCGCCATCACCGTGGAGCGCTGAATGAGGATACTCGACGCGTCGAGGAGGATCGGATCATCCGTCTGGACTGTCGAATCGACGATCTGTACCTGCGGCGTCGCATCCCGCGTGGCGGGGGCTGCGGATGCGTTGGCAAAAGAGATCGCGCCGTTGAGGTCGGTATTGGAACGGAGCGCGAGCATTGCGTTGTCGGCCATGACGATGCGCTGGACATCGAGCTGCGAATCGCTCACCTCCAGCGAGGCGTTGTCGTAGAGATAGATTGTGAGCTCGGCGTTGCTCGTCAACACCTCGTTGGCGATCTCGAGGACACCGTCGCCGTCGACGAGGATGTAATAGCGATGATCGGATTGCTGTTGCATCTGAAATGTGCCATCTTTCAATATCAGATGACCGTGGACGATCAGATTGCCCGTGTGGATCCGGTTCGATTCGATGGTCATGGTCGGCGCGTTGTGCCGTACCACGATATCGAGCCCACTGGTGGAGAAAACGGTGACCAAGACCGAGCGTGCGTTGTTCAGCTCATCCCCCTCGGCGAAGTCGTCATTCGGGTCGAGAACGAGCTCGAGCCGATGCATGCCAGCGTTCATCGCCGTCCAGACATACTGGACCGTTTCGGTGCTATTGGCGGCGAGGGTGGCGATCGTGAGCGTCGTCACGGTGATGGCACTGCCCTCGTGATGATCGACCAGCTCCACCGCGATATCGCTGAGATCGGAGCCGCCGGTATTGACCACCTCGGCGGTGACCGTCACCGGTTCGTTCTCCAGTGGATGGTCGGTGGAGACCGCGATGGACCCGATGCTCAAGTCCGGCCGAGCCACCACTTCCACCGTTCGCTGCCGGGTATTGTCCTCTTCGTCGAGCTCGACGATATCATCTGCTGGATCGAGCCGCACCATGAGAAGATGATCGCCGGTGGAAGACGGCGTCCATGTGAACGCAACCTCGGTGGACACTCCCACTGAGAGTGACGCAACGACAGTGTCGTCCACTTCGACATCATCGACCAAGAGCACGACGGATATATCCTCCGCGACGATATTGCCCTCATTGACCACCGTGGCGGTGACCTCCACCGTATTATCGACCATGGGACGATCGTTCGAGAGGACGATCTGTGAAGGTTGGATCGCGAGATCGGGCACGAGATCGCGCAATACAATGACCTGCGCTTGGTTCTCGTCATCCATGACCGCCACCGATTCGTTGACGAGACCGGACGATTCCGCTTCGATACGATAGTTGCCCACAAACCATTCACGCACCGACTCTTGCACGCTTGAGGGGAGCTCGAAAAGGATGTCGCCCGATACGGTGGTGGTCTTCGTACGATAGAGCGTTTCGTCCGTGGGATCAGCCTCGTCAAAGGAATAGACGCGCACCGTCGCCCCCGCAACGGCCATACCGTTGCCGTCTTGAACGGTCACCGTGAGCCACCAGTAGGTGCGATAGACCGCGGTGTCGTACACGGTCACATCGAGCTGCTCTCCGCCCATGTCGAGGCAATTGGTGCAATCTGCGGTGGTCGCGCCACGCAACACGAGCGCCGGCGCAAAGCTCGTGTTCTTCGCAATGAGGCTCGTATTATCGAACACAAGCGTCCCTCCGGGTGTATCGAGTATAAGATCGTTCAATGACACCGTCTCGGTGTCGGCGTCGGTATCGAACGTGATCGCGGAACCGGTGAGGGTCGCGCCGTCCACCTCGACGCTGGGTGCGACGAGATGAAGCGCGTTCGTCGACGAGATCTCGGACTGGCCGGCGATCGTAACGCTCGCACCCGTTCCCGCCTGCCAATCCACCTGGCCATTGATCGTGGCACTTTCCACCGTCACGCTCGCGCTATCGCGCCCGACCAACGCCGTAAGCTCGAGTGTGGACCGCACCACCTGAACAAAACTCGTGTCGTACGCGTAGCAATAGAGCGGTTCGGCGCTTTCGAGCGTACTATCCTCGAAACGGATCTCGCCGGCGCCACTGACTTGGATGAAATAGCGATGGCTCTGATCTTGATCCATGGTGATCGAGGCATCGCGGACGACCAATGTTCCCTCCACGAGGATATTGCCCGACACGATCCGATCGGTGCGGATCGTTTTCGTATCCCCCGCTGGCACCACGATATCGAGCCCGTCGGTGGAGAAGGCGTTGAACACGGTACGATGCTCGTTATTGCTCTCGTTCGACTCCGTCACCGTTCCATTCGGGTCCACCGTCAAAACGATGGAGTGCCGACCGGCGCGGGCGACCGTCCATTGGAACGAGAACGGCTGGGTCGTACCTGCATCGAGGTCGTATTCCGCCCGTCCGGCCTCCACCTCACCGTCATTCACCACGATAGCCACCGTGGTGAGGTTGATCTGGCCGTCGTTCACCAGCTCGCCCGCAACAGTGACCGTATCACCCACGAAGACATGCGCGGGCGGCATACTGAGGCTGAGGGATTCGACCCGCAAGTCCGGGTTCATGACCACGGAATAAACCACGGTGGCGTTATTGTTCGTATAATCGATCTCGGTGACGGTCCGCTCCGCATTGATGGCCACAAGAATTGTGTGCTGACCCAGCGTACCGGATCGCAACTGGACGAAGAATTCGTCGCTCTGGGTGCCGGCGTCAAGATCGACCATCCAGCTCTCGATCAACTCATCGTCGTCATAGAGCTCGATCATCGCGTTCTCCGCGGCAGCGGCGCCGCGGTTCCGGATCATGAAACTGACATTGATAGATTGTGAAAGGCTGGGCTGTACCGTCGACAGCTGGATATCGTCCGCGAGGACCTCGAGATCGGGTGCCATTCCGCTGAAGTTGAGCGTGGTCGCACGATTCCCCTCCTCGACGGTGACAAATTGGACCGAGGACGATTCGCCGTAATAGCGAGCGGTCACCCGATAGTTGCCGACAAAAGCCGTGCCGTCGCTATCGACCACCGCACTCAACACCCTGAACAACGCCGCGCCGTCGGAGTCGGTGACACCGTAGCTGTCGTTCGAAAAGACGCTCGGGCGCGCGGTGGAATAGTTCCAGACCGTCACGCTGGCGCCTTCGACCGAAAGCGCGTTGGCGTCCACGGTCGCCACGGTCAGCCACCAATATTCTCTCGCATGTGAGCCGCTGTCCGCGATGGAGAGCGCCACGACGGTGTTGGTGATATTCGCGCTGCTCCCACCATCGAGCATGAGCGCTTGTCCGATCGAACAATTGGTCAGGTTCAGCTCCGCACCCTCGAAGACCAATGTTGCGGTCTCCTCGCTTTCGATGATGGTTTCCTCGAGATGGATCTCATCGGCGTCCGCGCTGGCGTCCAGCGCGTATTCGACGCTGTCAAACTCCGAGTATCGGATCGTAATGGTCGTGGCGTCGAGCCGCATGGTGTCGATGGTCGCCACCGTTCCATGGATCTCGACGGTGGTGCCGGTATCGGCGACGAAAAGCGAGAGCGCTGCAATGGAATCTTCGAGACGGATCCGACCGCCGTTTTCGAGATAGAGGCTCAGATCAAGATTACTATCCAGTGCGGCATTGTCGGTGACCAGCTCACCGCCGTCGATCCAGATGAGATACCGCTGCGATGCGCTCTGGCGAATATCGAGGGCCGAGTCGTTGATATAGAGCGTGCCGCGGACGATCACATTACCGGAAAGGACCACATCGGTGGTGATCGATTCCACCTCGCCGTCGGGCACCACGAGATCGCTGGTGGAATGGGAATAAGCGCCGATGGTCTCCGACCGCGTATTGTTCTCCTCGTTCGCTTCCACATACCGGTCGGTGGTGTCAATGCGCACCTCGAGGATGTGATCGCCCGCGCTCGTAAAGACCAGTGCCGGGATCCAGCTCACGGTCTCACCTGCAGCGAACGACTGCTGCGTCGTCGCCTCCAGTGCGCCGTCGAGGTAGAGCTCCACATCGATGTCCAATACCGGGCACAGACCGTCGTTGGTCAACTCTACGGTGACATCGAGCGTGTCGTCGACGAAGGTGTGCATGGAACTCGGCTGCAAGGCACTAATCAATAGGTCGGGGCTGGGGACAACCGTCACCGCCGCCGAGGCATCGTTGTTCGCATAGGACGATTCGATGATCTCCTCGCCGGGATTCACCATGACCCATACCGTCTGCGCCATGGCCTCGTCCGGTGTCCAGCTCATATTCACAACTGCATTGCCCATGGCCGAGATATTGACCCTCTTCGATCCGATCAGTACGGTATCGTGGTAGAACTCGACGAGCACCTCTCGTGCCGCGGTGGACCCGAGGTTATCGACCTGTACTTCGATCGAGACCGGGTTGGCCACAGAGGGTTGATCGGGAGAGAGCGTGATGTTTTCGCTCATGACCGCGAGATCGGGTATCAGCGCGTCCAGGGTGAGTTGGACCTCTTTATCCGTGTACCGCATGGAGATGTCGCGCGTATCCGACACGAGCGTATCGATCGTTGCGTTCACCTTGTAGTTCCCGATGAAGAACGAGCCGGTGTGATTGATCACCGTGCCGATGGTGGCAAACCGCACCCACCCCTCTGCACCGGTGGTGGCGTTCGCATAGAGAGCGTCGACGAGGCCGCGTTCGATCTTCGTCACGGTGACATTCGCTCCCGCCACCGCCGCGGCGTTCGCGTCGATTACGGTGACGGTGAGCCACCAATAACGTCGAGCCACGGAGTTCTCGTCGGCGATCGCGATGGCGATCTGCTGCCCCGACGAGCGGCTCGAACTGGTGATATTGAGCGTCGAAGAGCTGTCGAGCGCGATATCGAGTTCGAGCGTGGCGTTGACCAATGTGATTTCAGCATTCGTGAATGTAAGTCCAGTGGTGGAAGCGGGTGCGCAGGTGAGATTCTCGATGGTGATCGTATCGGCGTCGTCGGATCGATCCAGTGTGATCGTTTCCGCATCGATGACCGCGTCGGTGACCGAGAGCGTTCTTGCGTCGACATCGATCGTATCCGCGATAATGTGGCTATCGTTTCGGATCGTGAGCGAAGTGGTTGATTGCGCGCTCATCGAGGTGACCGTGAAACTGGTGCCGTCGATCAAAAGCTCACCACCGTCATGGACAAAGACCGCGAGCGCCTCGTCGCTGGAGAGCGAGGAATCGCTGAGCGTCATGATCCCGCCGTCGACCCAGATACAATAATCCGCCACGCCCTCTTGCAGTATCTCGAGTGCGCTATCGTCGACTTCCAGCGTGCCGCGCACGATGATATTCCCGGATTGGATGAAATCCGCGCCGATCTGCGCGGTGTGGCCGTCGGCGACGACGATGTCCTCGCTGGAGACACTAAATATCTGGACATCGAGCTGTTGCATATTATTGTCGAACGCGGTCTCGTTGATCGTCGCCTCGGGATTGATGTGAACCGTAATTTCATGGGCGCCGTAGCTCCCCGCCGTCCACTCGTACGAGAAGGCGCGGGTCTCCATGCCGTCGAGATCGACGAGCCAGCTCTGCTCGGTTTCGCCGTCGGCCATGAGCACGATCACACATCCGTTGACGGCCGCAGCCTTCGTATTCTCCACCTCGAACGCGATGGTGACGGTATCGCCGACGAAGAGCGGTTCTGTGATACCGGTGGCAGCCGCAGTGGCGTTCAGTGCCACTACTTCCAGATCGGGCGTCTCGTATACGGTGATCGTCTGCGCCATCGAATTGTTCACGAGCGTGACCTCGTCCATGGTCGAACTGACCACCACGCTGATCATACGGATCCCCGTGGCGTTGGGTACCCATGTCCACTGGAGCGTTACATTGTCTGCGCTATCCAGTTGCGACACCGTGGTCTGATCGTACTGCTCACCGTCGATGAGGAGCGCGACCGTGAAGTCCCACGCGCTGGTCCAGCCCGCGTTCTCGACGACTACGGTGATAACCGCCTCGTTCGAGACCGTCACATTCACGGGAGAGAGCGCGATGGATTGCACACCGAGGTCGGGGAGGAGGTTCGTGAACTGGAGCGTCGCGTCGAGGTTCGAATCGGTGACGACCACCGGGCTCGTTGCGGTAGCGTTCCCGTCGAGCGTCGCGTTGATGCGATAGTTGCCCACCGCGAGGCGCTTGGCCGCGGTGATCCGATGGCTCTGGACACAGAACCGGACCATCCCGTCAATATCGGTAGCTGCGTCATCCACCATCTCCCAGCTCGCCGTCGCATTCTTGTACTGGTAGAGTGCGACGGTGGCGCCCGGGACCGGTGCATCGTTCGCATCGACGGTGGTCACCGTGAGCCACCATTTGATCGCCACAACGGCGCTGTCGTTCACCGTCACCGCACCGGTGGCGGAATCCACGATGGTCGCATTGGTCGCGCCCTCGAACTGCAGCGGTTGGTTCAGTGTGGAGTTGCGTATCTGCATGGTGGTGAGGTCGAGGGTGAGCGCGTTGGCGTTCGCCGCGTCGATCGTCGACTCGTCGATGAGCAGCTGATCGAGCGTGGCCGCGTCCAAGATGCCGATATGGTCACCCGCCAGCGTGCTGTTGGCGATCGTGATCGAGGGTGCGCCGAGATCGATCGTCGACGCGCTCAGCGTCGAGTCCGTGATGGTGATGGTATCGTTCCCGATGGCCAGCGCCCCCTCGACATCGAGTTGCGACCCGTCGATAGTGATCGCATCGGCCTGCGCACCGTGGACGAGATTGAGCGTCGCATGGGTATCGATCAGCGTCAGCTCCGCGCCCTTTTCGAGATAGAGGTCCAGCGGGAGACCGCCTTCACTGACGAGGACGGCGCTATCGAAGACGAGGTGCCCGGAACCGTTCACTTGGATCTTATACCGGTTGTTCGGCGTCTGGTCCACCGTGAAGGAGCCGTTACTGATAGTGAATGTATCGTTCACGAAGAGGTTGCCGCTGAGATAGAAATCGTCGTCGATATCTGCAGTGGTCGCAGTGGTGATGAGATCGTCGCCAGTGGTGGAATAGACGATTGCGGCGGCTATGATCGTGTTGTTCGTCTCCACCGTTTCCGTAAACGCATTGTCGGGGTCGACGACGACACTGAGCGTATGCTCGCCCGGATCGTCCGCCGTCCATGTAAAAGAAAGCGTAGAGTCTCCGTTTGCGACGATATCCTGGCTCATATTGGCCACCTCCACTCCGTTGTCGTAGAGCGCGACGGTGACATTGGTCAGGTCCACCGCGCCGTGGTTCTCCACCCGGACTTCCACAGCGACCTCCTCGCCGCCCAGTGGATGATCGCTACTCAGCGATAGATCGCTCACCGCCAGATCGGGGTAGTGCTGGATCGTGTACTCGACCCATGCCGTATTGTTCGTCTCGTTGCTTTCATCGATATGATCGTCCCAATCGACCTCGACGGTGAGGTTGTAGGTACCGGTGGCGGCGGGTGTCCAGTTGAAGGCGACTGTTGTTGAATCGTTGGCACCGAGGATAGTGATCGTGGTGCTCTCTATCTCGGTCCCGTCCACGGTAAGCCGTGCAGCGATCGTATCGGCCGCAACTTCGCCGGTATTGAGCACGGTCGCCTCGACGGTGAAGGTCGGTCCGACGATGGGCAGTTCATCGCTCACAACGATAGTGCTCACCTCGAGGTCCGGCTTGAGGGCGGCGAAGGTGAGATTCCGGACGAGGTTCGCATCCACCACCACGGCGGAGACGAGATCGCTCTGTTCGGTGAGATAGGTCGCGTTGACGCGGTAGTTGCCGACAAAGTAGGTGTTCTCGGCGGTGATGCGATAGCTTTGGACCGAAAAGAGCGCCGTGCCCGTGGCGTCGGTCTCCTCGTCGTCGACCAAGACCCATGTCTGTGTGGCGTTCCGATATCGATAGAGCGAAACGGTGGCGCCCTCGATCGGTAACGCATTGGCGTCGCGTGCGGTCACGGCCAGCCACCACTCGAGATGCACCTCCGCGTCGTCGTTGACGGTAATGGCGCCGGTGCTCGAGTCGAGGACGGTCACATCGGTGGCGCCGCCCACGGTGATCGGCTGGCTCAGCGTGGCGTTCTGGATCAATACTGTGTCCTGGTCGAAGAGAAGGGCGGAGGTATCCACCGATTGGATCACCGTCTCAGCGATGACCATCGTGTCGTAGGATGCGTCCTCGAGCACTGCGACGGTGTCGGCGTCGATGACGCTGGAGAGGATGGTGACATCCGTTGCGCCGAAATGGAGTTCGTCGGCGTCGAGGGTGGAGTTCGCAATGGCGAGCGTGCCGTTGCCGAGCACCAACGCCGTTGCGGATTCCACCGCGGAATCGTTCATGAGGATGGTGTCGGCCCGAGCCGCGTGGAAGATATTCAGCGTGAGATCGGCGCTTTCGAAGGTGATGTTCCCACCCGATTCGACATAAAGATCCAGCGGTCGTCCCGTATCACTGACGATCGCCGCGTTCTCGACGACGAGATGACCGCTGGCGTTCACCTGGATCTTGTATCGGTTCGCCGGCGACTGGTCGATGGTCAGAGTGCCGTTGCGAACGATGAAGGTATCGTTGACATAGAGGTTGCCGCTGAGATAGAAATCGCTCTCGATGGGCGCGGTGGTGTCGTCCGTAATGAGATCGTCGCCGTTGGCGGAATAGACGATCAGCTCCGATGTGATGCTATTGTTCGCTTCATTCGTTTCTGTGATCATATCCATGGGATCGATGCTGACATTGAGGGTATGCTCGCCCGGGTTTTCGGCAATCCAGTCGAACGAGAGCGTCGTCTCGGTGCCGCCGTCGAGGTCGAACGACTGCGTGGCCGCCTCCACGCCGTTATCGAAAAGAGTGGCGTAGACGCCGGTCAGATCGACCATGCCCGCATTGCGCACCACCGCGTCGACGGTCACGGTCCGTCCACCCTCGGGATGGTCGTGAGAGAGCGTGATCGTCGTCGGGAAAAGGTCCGGGTATGCGTTGACCGTATAGATGATCCATTCGGTATTGTTCGTCTCATCCATTTCCACGATGGTATCGTTCACGTCGACCGTTACGGTGAGGTTGTAATCGCCGATCGCATCGGGTGTCCAAAGGAATGAGACCACCGTGGTTGCACCGGCATCGAGCTCGGCGATAGTGGTGGTGTTCGTTCTTGCACCGTCGACGAGGAATCGTACTGCGACATCGTACGCCGCAACGGCGCCGTCGTTCTCGATGGTGGCGTTGACGGTGACCGGCGCGCCCGTCACGGGGAGGTCGACTTCGACCTCGACCCCGTCGGGGAGGGAGAGGTCCGGTTGCAATCCACCGAACTGGAGTGTGCGAGCGACATTGCCGGTGGTGACCACTGGATAGAGGACATTGCTCCGTGCTGCGCCGTCGGAGGCGTTGATGCGATAGTTGCCCATGAAATAGCTGGTTGAGACGGTCTCGTAGTAGCTCTGGGCGCTAAAGACGGTAACACCGTCGGCATCGGTGGGTTGCGTGGTGACCCTCTGCCATTGCTCGTTAGCCGCGTTGTAACGGTAGAGGTCGACCATCGCTCCTCCGACGGGGTGTGCGTTGGCGTCCACGGCGGTGACGCTGAGCCACCAGGAGGTATTCATCACTGCGTTCCCGGCGAGGGTGTAGACCATGGTCGTATTCAATCGCGCAACCTCGCTCTCACCCTTGAAGGTGAACGGTAGGTCAGGGGTGGAGTTCACAAAAGAGCCGGATAGGACCTCGATCTCGTTGGTCACCGGTGAGGCGATGGAGAACTCCGACTCCACCACCGTCAATGTATCGATCGTTGTAGCGGGGTCGAAGAGGAACGAATCGCCGATCAATTGGACATTATCGGTCTCGAACTGCGCCGCGGCGAATTCATAATTGTCGGCATCCAATGAGGAATTGACGATTTGCACGCTGCTCGCTGCGAGGACCATATCGTTGGCAAGCGTGAGCGTCGAGTTGCGGATGACGACAGCGGTGGCGCCCGAGGCGTGGATCAGATTGAGATCGAGCGTGGAGCGTTCCACGATGAGCGTGCCACCGGCCTCGATATAGAGGTCGAGCGGGCGACCGGTCTGGCTTTGGAGCACCATATCGGAGAGCGTGAGATCGCCGGTGCTGTTGATCTGGATCTTGTATCGGTGTGCGGGGGACTGGTCGATGGTCAGCGTCCCGTTCGCTATCGCAAAGGAGCCGTTGACGAAGAGGTTGCCGCTGATCTGGAAATCGGATCCGATGTCCGGCGTGTCGTCCTCGGCGATATAATCGTCGCCGGTGGCGGTATAGACGATCATCGCGCCTTCGAGGGTGTTGTTGAGCTCGTTGGATTCTGCGATGATATCCAGTGCGTCGACGGTGACCGTTAATTGGTGCTCGCCGGGTGCGGCGGCGGTCCATGAGAAGGGGACCAGCGTACCGCCCGATGCGGGGACGGTCACGCTCTGGTTACCGATCTCGGTGCTCCCGTCGAGGAGCGTAACGGTGACGCCTTCGAGTTCTTCAACGCCGCTATTGTTCACCGCGACATCGATGGTGACCTCCTCACCGGCCAGTGGATGGTCGCTTTCGATCGTCATCATCGATGCGTAGATATCGGGTCGGGCCGCGATGGTGATGAACTGTTCAGCGGTATTGTTCGTCTCATCATCTTCCGCGATAGCGTCCAGCGGGTCGACGATCACGGTCACATTGTAGGACCCGTTCGCCGTTGGCGTCCATGCGAGCAAGACGGTGGTGGAATCGTGCGCCTCGATATGCGCGATCGTGGTGTTTGCGACCTCGGTGCCATCGACGAGGAGCCCAACGAGGATATCGTCGACGCCGTAGCTGCCGTTGTTGTAGACGGTTGCGTTGACCGTTAATGACTGATCGGGGATGAGCATGCCCGAGACATTCGTGATGGCGGCGGTCAGATCGGGGACGAGGTCGGCATACTGCAATTGGAGCTGGTTGTTCTCGTCCGAGACGATCACCGACCGTCCGCTGTGGTTGTAATAGACGCCCTCGAAGAGATAACTGGCGTTGACGAAATAGTTGCCGACGAAGAGTTCGTTCTCGGCGGTGAGGATCGTATCCTCCGCGACGAAGAGGGCGTTCCCCTCCGCATCGGTGGTTGCCGTTGCATACGGATAGACCTCTTGCGGAGTGCCTTGAGTATAGTTAAAGACCGATACGGTGGCGTTCTCGATTACAAATCCGTTGGCGTCCACCACATGCACCGCGAGCCACCAGGCCCGGGTGAGGTTCGCGCTATCGCTGAGCGTCGCCGTTACCATGTCACCTTGGAGCGTGGTCGTATTGATGAAGAGTGCGTCGGTGGCCCCTTCCAGTTGGAACGACGGGTCGACGCTGGTATTGATCATGCGGAACGGATCGGTGCCCGCGACCCGTATGGCGTTGCTGGATGCGATATCGAGGCGCGTATCGTTGATATAGATCGCCTCGGAGCCGCTGTCGCGGTCCAGTGTGAGTTTCCCGAGGGTGAGATCGCTGTTGTCGATGGCGACGAGATCGACATCCAGCATCGCCCGCGGACTCGTGACCGTCGCGTTCGCGATGCGTATCGCGCTGCCGGTACTGTCGATGAGGTTCACCGCGCCGGTGAGGTTCGTGTTCTCGAGCGCGATCGTCGCACCGTTCCTCCCGGCGAGCGTCCCGAGGTTCAATTCTGAGCCCTGGGTGATGAACCGTCCGCCGTCGAGGACATAGAGATTGAGCGGGTAGTTGCTCGAGAGGGTGCACCCGTCGAGGGTAAGCTGGCCGTCATTTCGGACGAGGATATAGAAATGCTGCGTCGCGCTCTGTTGGACGAAGAACGAATCGGCGCTGATGGTGAGGTCGCCTTCGACGATCAAATTGCCCGAAAGGATCTGGCTCTCCGTATAGGTCTTACTTTGCGTAGGGCCGATGTAGATATCGGTACCGCTGGTGTAGTATGGCGGCCCCGGCGGCGCGAGGTAGGTCCCCAGCGTGACATTCTTGGTCTCCACGCCGGTTTGGAAATTGGGGTATGGATCGAATGAGATACTGGGCAGCGGCTTCGTATAGTAAGTGTCGGCGCCCACTTCCAGGCTCGCGTTCAATTGGTAGTTCACCGTGGTATAACTATTGGGATAGCTCGAGGCGTCGATGCGGTCGGTCTTCATGGGGAGCCGTACGCGACCGTTCTTATCGGTGACATTGAAATCGGTCTCATCGCGGCCGAGATGATCGAGCACCCAGGCGGGCGGGATGTCGCTTATTGCGGTGGTGTTCGAATAATAATAGCGATCGACGGTGGCGTTCCCGATGGGGACCGAGGCCGCATCTGAGACAAAGACATCGAGCCAGCGATAGATATTGACCGCGGAATCGTTCTCATTATCCCCAAACGAGAACGGCGGTTCTTTCAAAAACGGGTTCGACGGGGTCTGGTCAGTGTCGATGGTGATATTGTAGAGGTTCGCCACGGAGCCGTTGATAAGACGGATCGTATTCTTGAGCGCGCTCTCCTCCAGCGGCTTGAAATCGATCATGATCGCGCTGTCGATGGCCGTGAAGGTCGAGTTGTCGAGGTTGATGTCGCGGCTCGTGGTGAGTACGCCGATCCAGACATAATCGAACGAGACATTGTTCCCCGCAGGATCGTTATTGGTGAAGGTCACATTGAGCGTCGCGATATCGGCGGCGGTGGTGATCCCTTCGTCGTAGAGATTGCAGCTGAGCTGGGCCTCGCCCGTCGTGGCGGTGGGAACACCGAGCGTGCCGTTGATGTCCCCATCTTCCGTGGAGAAATTGACCGCGCCGGTGCCGACATACCCCGACTCGGTACGATATTGCGCGAGGAGGACGATATCGAAGAACGGCTCTTGCACGCCGGCGAGATCGAACCCGTCGAGCCACATCGTCTGGTTGGACTCCACGGTATAAGATATCTCGTCGTCGTAATAGAGCATCGGCTCTGAACCGGTGGCGTTGTCTTCGGCGTCGTTGATCTCGTCGACCAAGAGCTTGGCGTCCCATTCTTCCGCGGCGGCGTTCTCGTAGAGGTCGAGGAACTCGGACTCGATGGAGGTTATATTACTGTTCTTAAAGATCATGACCGGCGCATCGTCGTTATCGTCCGGCGTGGGATAGCCGTCGGGCGGTGTGAGCCCCTTGAAGGTCGAGTTGCGGAGGGTCAGCGTCGCGTTGGTGGTGGTGAAAGTGCCGGGGAACTGGAATGTCGAGTCCTCGATCTCGCTGTGGTTGGCCTCCGAATCGGCGATCTCGAAAAAGAGCTTCAGATACGGTTTGGAGAGGTCTGTCGCCGTGGTGACCGTCGCATTATCGAACTCGATCTTCCCGCCGTCGATGACACGGAACGCATATTCGTGGTTGTCGTCGTGGGTGTATGGATCGCCGTCCGGGCCGGAATCCTGCAAAAAGATGATCGAGGCATTGCGTACGATAAGTACGCCGCCGTTAGTCACCGTGATATTGCCTCGTTGCCGAAATGTCGTGTCCTCGATCACCATTGTTTCGCCGTCGACGAGCACGGGGCCCGTGTTCGAACGCACCCCCGAAGCCTCCACTTCGGGTTTGAGAAATGCGAACTGTCCAAAGAGTGAAGACATCAATACGCCAATAATGAAGATCGAAACCGCTTTCGTGCGCCAATCAAACCGATCGAGTTGCATGGTATTACCTCTCCGTGCAGACCAAGAATGTTTATTGTATGATATATATTTCCACAGTAGTACCTCTGAGATTCCCAATGCTTCGACACGCTCTCGACTCGCCATGACATGCGCTATCGATCGCGGCTCTCTCACGATCGAAATGCACGCTTCCATGCGCTCGTCTCAAGGGGCAAATGAAGGGGGCAGATCACGCGTGGAAAAGATAGAAGCAAAGCCCTAAATTAGCTTCCTCAAGAGTTCTTGGTTGTTATATTGGCGAGAATATTTAAATCTAACCATGTAATAACATTGAAAAATGCGCACCATCGAGGCTGTGCATGATAATTGTCCAACCAGTGGGCGGAAGGCGGGAGCGTGCATCCACCAGAGACTTCTAGTCACCGCCACCTTTCCTTAGTAGGTGTTACTATGCCTATGGATCTGAACCTCATCGTCGAACACCTCACGCAAGAGAAGAATGTACTGCTCGTCGAAGCTGAAAAAATGGAGCATAGCTCGAAGATGTTGCGCCGCGAGGCGAAACTGATGCAAGACGAAGCACGACGGTTGCGTAGCGAGGCGCAAGATATCAATGCCGAAGCTGACTCGATGCGCACCCGTGCGGTGAAGATCGACGAGGAGATCGAAAAGTTGCGCGATTACTGTGAATGGATGTCACCGGACGATACCGTGTGCGAAGAGACCTTCGGGCCACGAAAGGACAGCGACGCGACCGATGCGACCGATGCGAAGGTCGACCGAAGTGCACCGAAGCGTGCGAAACGCAAATCGGTCAAACGGAAACGGAAACCGGTAGGGAAACGATCGGCGAGGAAAAAGCGGGAGCAAGATTGAGGGGTGGGTTGCGTATTGAACAATGGGATCGGATCGGATCGGATCGTTGTCGGACGGACGAACATAGGAAGGAGACGCAATAAGGAAAACCCATGCCAAAGATCGGGAATAGAGCATGCATGAAGCAAAGAAGAAAGTAATGAACTGACAAATGAAGGAGAATGACAAATATGGTTATGAAAGGGGCACGGAACAAACCAGCGGGTATCCTCGCGATCATCGGCGGGGCGTTGATCTTTTTAGGGGGCGGTATTGGCATCGTGAACCTCCTCAGCACCGCACAGAACTATGTCGAGCAATGGTTCCCCGGCAACGATCAACTGCAGCTCATGTTCAAGATCCTCATTACCATCGCCTCGCTGGGTGGGATCGCCGTCATCATCGGCGGTATCTTCATCTTCAAGAACCACGCCTTTATCGGGAAGATCCTCATCTTTCTCGGCGCGGGCATGGGCCTCTTCGGACTATTGATCGGGATGGGCGTGGCATGGAGCAACGGCGCGCCGCCGACCGAATATTTCGCCGAGTTCACCTCGAACCTTCTCGGTATCGGCATCGTGCTCGCGATCATCGGCAACCTGCTGGCAAAACGTTGACGCCGAATGCGGTAACGGTCTATTCCGACACAGAGGAGGCGTGGCCCCATCGCCAGGCTCAAGATCACGGTGGAGAGGATCGAGGGAAAGTGCGCAGTGTACGATGGCGGTGAGCAGCTCGTGATCGACGGCGCAAAGATCGATCTCGAGCGCACCGACAGGATCTGTGTGCACGCACTTGCGCCACTGCTCCATTATGTCGTCGCACTCCGCGACGGCGTTTCACCAACCGCACTGGGTCTTGCATGCGAGGGCGACACCGCCTATGTCGCATGCGTCGATCCAGGACCTCCGTATACCAACGGCGGCCGCGTTATCTTCAAGATGGAGCGCATCGAATAGACCGGCATGGAGATGCAGGCCGCTGCCGTATCGAAGAACACAGTAGGGATCGTGAGCCGATCAAACGAAAGAAGCTCGAGATGTTCATCGAGCGTGTACCCGATTATCCCGACCCCTCAGCGGATCTGGAACAATACCCGACCCCCGCTCCCATCGCGGCGGAGATCCTCTATTATTGCACCGCACATGGTGATATCGCGAACCGGCGCATCCTCGATCTCGGTTGCGGCACCGGTGTCTTTACGGTAGGTGCGGCCCTTCTCGGGGCGCGGTCGGTGTGCGGGTTCGATCGCAGTCCCGCGGCAGTGGTGGCTGCGAAGCGATTTGCATCCGCGTACGATCT
>CAZSUE010000002.1:0-27050 GCA_964609045.1 uncultured archaeon
CTCCGGCGCACCCGATGGCTCGACGATCAACGCATCCACCGGCCTTCTCCAATGGCTGCCCGCAAACGACGATGCGGGGCGGGACTATACCATCACCGTGCTCGTCACAGACCGTGCGGGAGCGGTGGCCTCGTCGTCGTTCGTCCTCACGGTCATCAACCGTAACGACCCGCCGCAATGGAGCGAGCACTGGCCCTCCAACCTCTATACCGCCGAAGGAAGTATGTTCCACTATCGTTTCGATGCGACCGACCCCGACATCCAACACGGCGATCAGCTCAACTGGTCGCTTACGAGCAACAACGACTGGCTCCTCGATATCGGTATCGAAACGGCCACCGGTGTGCTCACCGGTACACCATCGAACGCGCAGGTGGGGCGATGGTGGCTCAATATCACCGTCACCGACCGTGCCGGTGTGGCCGATCGGCTCAATATCACACTTCAGATCAATAATACGAACAACCCGCCACAGATCCGTTCCGACGCGCCCACGGAGGCGGTGGAGGGATTCCTTTACACTTATACCCTCGAGATCGACGACGAGGATGTGGACGCGGCCGAGCACAACCCCTACATCGACGATTCGCTCACCTACACATTGATGGCGGCGCCACCAGCCATGGAACTCGACGCGGTGAACGGAACGATCTCCTGGTTGCCCACCAACGCCGCCGCCGCCGCCGCGCACCATGTCACGCTCAATATCTCCGACGCGCATGGCGCATGGGTGCATGAGATATTCGATATCTATGTCCAAAATGTGAACGACCCGCCCAGCGTCGTGCTGCCCGCCGTGCCCGCTGCGGTCGAGGGCGTGCTCTTCGAGCTGAGCGCAAGCGCCGACGACCCTGATCTGGCGAACCCGTCGGACGAATCGCTGAGCTTCTCGCTCATCGGTGCGCCGGTGGGGATGGAGATCGACGCAACGGGAGCGATCACATGGACGCCGCTCAATGAGCAAGCGGCCACCTCCTATCAGATCACCGTTATCGTCCAGGACGCACATGGCGCACGCGCTTCGGAGGGGTTCGAGGTCTATGTCGAGAATATCAACGACCCGCCGTCGATCGTGGCGGCGTTCGGCGAGCGGTGGACCATCCACGAGGACGAGCTTTTCGACCACTTCTTCACCGCCGACGACCCTGACGCGATCCATGGCGAGACCTTTCTCTGGGTGCTGGATACCAACCTCACCGGCGTCGACATCGATATCTTCTCCGGGCGCGTCAAGTTCACCCCCAGTGACCCGGAGGTCGGGATCCATCGGTTCAATGTCAGCGTCAGCGACAGCGGCAACCTCACCGATCGCTACGCGTTCACGCTCGAGATATTGAATCGCGAGGACGGGCCCACCTTTGTCTCCGACCCGCGACGGTTTGGGACGCAGGATTACTGGTACTCGTACACACCCATTGTGCGTGACGAGGATTTCGATACCATGCCGATCAACCCCGCGCTGAACGATACCCAGACCTTTACACTGGATCGCGCGCCGGCGGGGATGACGATCGATAGCACCACCGGGACGATCCAGTGGCTGCCTGCAAACGCGGACGCGGGCCAGTTCTTTTGGGTGGTGATCAATGTCACCGACGGGGCCGGACTCTGGGATATTCAGGATTTCACGATCACGGTGGAGAATACCAACGACGCGCCCTCGCTTAGCCTCCCGACGGTGCCGGTGGCGATGCAAGATCAGCCGTACAGTCTCCGGATCAACGCCACCGACCCCGATTTCGAGAACCCCACACTCGAATGGCTCAGCTTCAGCCTCTCCAACGCACCCACGGGGATGACCCTCGAGACCGTGGAGCAGTTCGAGAACGCGTCCTGTCACCTCAACTGGACCCCGACCAACGCCGACGCCGCGCGCATCCATCATGTCTATATCACCGTCATCGACACGGTGGGCGCCACTGCATCGGCGAGCCTCGCCATAAGGGTGGAGAATGTGAACGACGCGCCCACCATCACGAGCGCGCCGCCGACCACGGTGGACGATCATAGCATCTACACCTACGAGATCGAGGTGGATGACCCGGATCTGGCGCTCTCGGTGAACGAATCGCTCTGGTTCTCGCTGACCGACCGGCCCGCGGGGATGAGCGTCAACAACCGCACCGGCGCGATCTACTGGGCGCCCACCCAGGACCAGATATTGAATGCGCTGGATGCAAATAGAACCTTTGCGGTGGGTATTCTCGTTGACGACGGCGCCGCGGACGCCTCGCAGTCGTTCTCGATCCAGCCGGTGAACATCAACGACGCGCCGTTCGTGTTCCCGCAAAACGATACGGAGATAGTGGAGGGAACATCGCTCAAGCTCCCCGTCTCCGCCGTCGACCCGGACCGCGACGCGCTCTCCTATCGGCTTGTCGAGGGGGCTGCAGGGATGAGCATCGACAGGGCGGGCGTACTGCGTTGGCACCCCGTCCTTGCCAATCGCTCGACGGGTCTCATCGAACCGGTCACCATCGCGGTGACGGATCGACCGCAGCGGCTCGACGAGGCGATAACCGTCCGTATCAGTTTCAACATCACCGTGATCAATGTGAACGACGCGCCGGTGTTTCTGCACGATCCCAGCATGCTCTATACGATCGAGGAGGACGAAGCGTTCACCGTCACCGTCGGCGCGTATGATCCGGATACCGACCCCATCATCTATCGCCTCGTGCTCCCGCCCGCGGGGATGACCGTGAACCGTAGCAGTGGCGTGATCCATTGGCTCCCGGGCGATGCGGCGGTGGGCACTCATACGGTCACCGTTCGGGCGCGGGATGCGCGCGGGGCAACGAGCGAGACCACGCTGCGAATACGGGTCGAGAATGTGAACGACCCGCCGCAGCTTGCAGAACTGCCGCAGATCATCGTCGGGGCCAATATCGAGTACCGGTTCAATCTTCTTCCGTATGTCAGCGATGTGGACAACTCGCTCTCCGCACTCAACCTCACCACCTCCGCACCGGAATATATCACGGTGGAGTACCTCGATCTCATCATCGTGGCGCCGGCAAGTCTGGACACCGACACGGTCACGCTCGTGGTCTTGGACGGTGCGGCGTCGACGAGCGGCGAGTTCGTGCTTATCGTCTCCGACGACGCGCCGCCACGGTTCACCACGCCGATCGCCGACCTCGAGTACGACGAGCCGGAGCGTGCGGTGGTGAAGAGCGGCGTGGTACGGCTCAGCACCCATTTCGAGGACCCGGACGGCGAAACGAGCGCACTGCGGTTCAGTGTCCGCGGCGACGCTGCGCTCGATGTCACGATCCAGCCCGATACCACGGTGGATCTAGGCATACCGAAATACTGGCACGGCGAGGAGACGATCACCTTCCGCGCCACTGACGCCAGCGGTGGTTTTGCGGAGGCGAGTATGACGGTGCGCGTCCGCGATATCAACTACCCGCCCGCGTTCGGCGAAGTACCCGGTTCGGTGGCGGGCGTGCCGCTCTACATCGCGCCGCACTCGCGCTTCGAGCTCGATCTCGCGCATTACATTACCGACGACGGACCGTTGGAAGCGCTGGAGATCAGTGCAGACAAGCCCTGGGTCGAAGTGGACGGGTCGGTGCTGATCATCAATTATACCGCCCTCACAGGGACTGGGAGGCGGCTGAGCGCGACACGCGCCGATCTGGAGACCTATCTACGCCTCTCAGCGAGCGACGGCGAATTCGAGGCCACGGTCAGTCTTTTGGTGGTCGTATCTGACAATCGGCCGCCGGAACTCATCGATGTGGTCCCCGCCTGCACGCTCTTGGAGGATGAGCCGGGCTCTGCCGTGCTGGATCTCAACGCGTACTTTACCGATCCCGAGGGCGGTCGATTGAACTTCTCGGTGCTCGGCGATATCGATGTGGAAGCGGTGGTCGGCGCGAACGGAACGCTCTCGTTCTTCCCGCAATCGAACTGGTCGGGGACGGAGCGGCATATCGTACGCGCCACCGATATGTCGGGTGCGGTGACCGAGACGACGATCACGGTGACTGTCACACCGGTCAACGATCCCCCTGTAATCTTGCGCCCGGTGCCTGCGGGAACGCTGGGTCCGGGTGAGGTATGGGTCGTGGACCTTTCCACGATATTCTACGATGTGGATTCACCGACGTTGAACTACAGCGCGAGCCATTTTGCGGTCCTCATCGACCAGACCACGGGCATGGCGCGGTGGGTGCCGGAGAGATCCGGCGAGGAGCTGGTCGATGTCGTCTTCACCGCCTCGGACGGGAACAGCTCGCAAAGCACCGAACCGGTGATAGTCACCGCCTATCGTCCCACCGTGATCGAGCAGCCGATGAACTGGCTCATCATCATCGTCGTCATCGCCGTGGCGGTCGCCGCCGTTCTCGGGATGGTATGGTATCGGTCCCGCTACGAGATCCAGGAGGCGTTCCTCATCTACAACGACGGTTGTCTCATCTCATATATCTCGAGCAAGCCGTCCTCTGAGATCGACAAGGACATCCTCGGTTCCATGCTCACCGCGGTGCAGGATTTTGTCCGTGATTCGTTCGGTGGCGACGAGGCGGTTCCGGATACAGAAACGGCGACGGCGGTGCAAAAGGGGCTGGATTCGCTCGAATACGGCGATCTGCGGATCGTGATCGAACGCGGCGAGTATGTGTTCCTCGCCACGGTGATCTCGGGGTTCGATACGCCGCGGCTCCGGCGGCGCATGCGCAGCGCCATCGAGGCGATCGAAGAAGAGTACCGCGATGTCATCCCGGACTGGGACGGCGATATCGGCCGGCTGAAGGATCGCAACGAGATCCTCGCCAGAGAGTTGGGGTTCAAGCCCGAAGACGGGACGAGCGCCCAGCCGGAGATGGAGATGGAGATAGAGATAGAACGGGGGGCGGAGCTGCTCGACGAGGAGCTGGACCCCTACGACGAGGAAGTGTTCGAGGGATTCGACGAACCATTCGACCCGTTCGATGGGGATGTGGACGAAGATATCGAGGAGGCGCTCGGGTACGACGAGGAGCTCGTTGCGCCCGCCGAGGACGAGCTGTTTTCCAACGGCGAAGAATGACGATAGAATGTTTGCTCCACGCGGCACCGGCATATCATACCACAGGGTGTTCGGTCCGTTCTCGTATCGTACGGCGATCGCGGTGCGACGATCCCCCATCGAGGGTCCTCAGATAGTTTGAGAACGATGACGCGATTATCGCTCATATTATCTCCCGAATGATGGGAATATTTAAATGAACTGATGGGGAGTAACCAAAATCTTCATAGACATCTTCCACATGAGTCATTGAACCAGATCGTGAGGTATACTCGATTACCGAGATCGTGATGGGTTAGGTATGGAACAATAAGTTTGGTGTCAGTATGGCAGAAATCGACGATGATCGGCCGAAGATCAAAACATACATCAAGGGTCTCGACGAACAAATGGACGGAGGCATCCCAGCCGGGCATCTGGTCCTCATCTGTGGTACCTCGGGGAGTATGAAGTCTTCGGTGGCGTTCAATATCCTTTTCAACGCGGTGAAGCACGACGACTATAAGGCGGTCTATCTCTCGCTGGAGCAGAGCCGTACCAGTCTCCTTCGGCACATGAAGGGTCTGGGGATGGACATCGCCGATGTGGAGGAGAACCTCGCGGTCATCGACCTCGGTCGGCTCCGCAAGGAGATGCGCGACATCCAGCGCGACGAGAAACTCAACTGGCTCAACTCGCTTCTCAGCCAGATAAGGAACTATAAAGAGAATATCGGGTTCGACGTCCTCGTCGTCGACTCCATGGACGCGCTCTATGTCCTTTCGAAGATGAAAGAACCGCGCGACGAGCTGTTCCATTTCTACGAGGGCATCCGCGATACGAACATCACTTCGTTCCTCATCTCCGAGATGCCGGGCATGACGGAACATTTCGGCAAATACGATGTGGAGGCGTTCCTCTCCGACGGTATCATCCATGTGGCCATGGAACGCGACGGCCGGAGCGTGAACCGTTTCATCAGCGTGGTGAAGATGCGCGAAGTGAAGCACGCCACCGATTATTTTCCGTTACTGACGGATGACGGCTTCGAGATCGTCTCCACATGATCGTACGCCATTCTCTTACGCACCCCAAGCAGCCCAGTGGGTCGCCGATGCGCGTGGCGGGCGCAATTAGAATTAGTAATAGAATAGATTTTTCGGGTGAAGGCTATATAGTCGAACCCAACGCCATCTTCGTGCCAGTGGCGGCGCTCAGTCGTTGCGGACACCGAGCATGCGGATGACACCGGTCATTGGTATGAAAAACATGGGAACGGGGGATTCGGCGACACACTTGTCGCCGGACGCTGACTCCGAGCGAAGCGAGGAATGGCGCGACGGGGGAACTGGGGCCGCCCCGCCCCTCCGTCGTTTTCCATATACCTCATCTGAAACAATAACTTCTTCACACACATGGCGAATAGGAGTTTTTGTTTCATGGTATTTGAATGCGATCCGAACGCGCTGCTGAGCCCCGCTATTTTTTCGTATATCTTATCTGAGACACATACATAGGTTGCATAATAGCTCCTTAATGGGGTTTTATTTCATAGCGCTGGCGTGGTATGGGACGGCCGCGGTGGGGCGGCGTCCCCGTTCCAAGGACCACGCGCTTCGCGACATGGGCCGCGAGAAGACAGACAAGCATCGAATCGAATGCCGCATCGCGTCGTGAAGCACGACGCCGACTCAGACGAACGGCATCGGTCAGAGTTGGGAGGTCGTATCGTTGCGGACACCGAGCATGCGGATGACACCGGTCATTTGGAGCGTTTCGATCTTGCGTATCGTGATCGTTTTTTTCGTCATGTTTCGTCACCTCTATTGTTTCGAATTGGATCGACTGGATCGATCCATCGATCTGATCCGTTCGTATTCGTTGTCGAGCGGAGTTGAGTTGAGTTGAGTTGAGTGAGTTGAGTGGTGCGAGCGCCCGCCTTCCATATAAGACTGCGCTGTAACGTTACATCGCTCGCGTTAGGTCGCCCGACTTCCGGCTGGTGTGATGACGCGGCACGCGATGGTGCGCCGCGCGTCGCGTTGAGAAAAAGCCATTAACCGCCATCGGGTTGTCCTAGCGCACCGCCCCGGGGTACGCAAATGGCAGCCGAAGAGGAACAGGAACAGGAAAAGGAGTGCGAGACCACCGCCGCAGATGAGGCACTACCGGAGGCTGCAGTGGCGGCGTTCGAACGCGCCACGGGATTGGACGACGCGGGCGAATACGATGGAGCATTGCAGTGGTACGACCGCGCACTCGAGGCGGCACCGTCGTTCCAGGTTGCGTGGTACAATAAAGGCCATGCGCTCTTTGCCCAGGCGCGCTACCCGGAAGCACTGGAATGCTTTCAGAAAGCGGCGGCATTGGACGAGGAGGACCCCGACGCGTTCTTTTCGCTTGGGTCGGCCTATTCCCTTCTCGAGGACCATCAACGCGCACTGCATAACTACAACCGCGCACTGGACCTCGACGGCGATTACCAGCCCGCATGGTACAACGCCGGCTGCGGCTGCTACTACCTCGAGAACTACCACCGCGCGCTGGACTGTTTCGACCGTGCCATCGACCTCGATTGGAAGGATTTCGACGCATGGTTCGGGAAGGGCCAGACGCTTCGTGCCATGGGAGAGTTCGAGAAGGCGGCGAAGGTCTTCGCGTACTATCTCAAGTTCGCACCGGACAGTGTCGCCGCATGGATCGAACGCGCCCATGCGCTTCGCGACGCGGGCCGCTATAAGGCGAGCATCGCGTCTTACACGCGCGCCGTGAAGCTCGACCCCGATGCAGACGAACCGCGGTTCTATCGCGACCGGGTCAGGAAGGGGTTGCGGCGGTACCAAGCCATCGCCAAGTTCCTTCTGGCCACTGCCGCGCAGAATAATGGTATGATCCCGCGTGAGAATATTATCGATATCTTCATCTCGTCGCACAAGAAGTTCGGGCTGGCCGAGATATTTCGCACCTTGAAACATCTCGAATCGAAAGGGGTGGTCTCGGTGGAGGAGCACTGCTTCCTCTTCGACCGCTCGCAGGTCGACGTTGCCACATTCGACGGGAATGTGTACGATTTCCGCGAGGACGCGCGCTTCTCGCGCCGCGAGCAGCATATCCTCCAGCGGCTGATGGCGTATGTGCTGACGCGCTCGGAGTTCATGGAACGCGAGCAGCTCGTAACGATCACCGGCGGCGCGTTCTCCCAAGATGAGGTCCTCGCCACGCTCCGGCGCATCGAAGCACTGGGCGAGGGCAAGATCGATACATACGCGGTCAGCATGTTCATTTAATTGATAAAAAAGGAAGCCACTGGGGGTTCGGGACTGGGGATTGGGGCCGCCCCGCCCCGCCCCGCCGCGGTGTGCGGTATGTGGTATGCGGGGAGCGGTATGCGGTTAGCGGTGTGCGGGGAGCAAGGAGCGGTTGGCGGTGTGCGGAGAGCGGGGCCGCCCCCAATTTTTTTCCATAGGTACATATATCTCATCTGGAACACTAACTCCTTCTGGAGCCCCGAAGAGGAGTTTTCGTTTCATGGCGTTCGACCGAATTGTTCGATCTGAAACACTAAGCCTCTCACCCATGCCCTACCTAGGAATTATGGCTCATGGCTCATAGAATGGTTCATGGTATTGGGAAGGTAAGCCACGGGACGGAGCGCGCTCGTACGGGCGAGAACGAAGAGCGAGGACGAGGCAAGAAGGGATATGATGGAGGGCACTGAGAGAAGCAAAGCGGGGTCGGGCGCCGAGGGTGTCCGCGAACGGATCGTGGCCCACTGGCGCGCTCATCCGCGCTCCTATCTTCTCCTCGTCCTCGCCGTCGGTATCGCGATCCATCTCCCCATCTTCTCCGGCGCCCTCTCCGTGGACACCTGCGTCCAGCTCGATATGGCGCACTCACTGCTCGACAGCGGCCATTTCACCGTGGAGGGTGAGCCGAGTAATTTCTTCCCGCCGATGATGTCGCTGCTCATGGCGCCGTTCATCGCCGTCGGCGGCGACCATCCGCATACGCTCCATCTCTTCCAGCTCGTTCTCTTCTCCATCGCGCTCCTCGTCGTCTACTGCGTCGGGAAGCAATTCGGGCGCGCGGTGGGGTTCTTTGCCGCCATCGCGTTCGCCGTGGATCCGATCATCTATGGGACCATGACGGCGACGCTGAGCGAGGTGCTCGTTACGCTCCTCTTCGTCAGTACCTTCGCGGCCATCGTCCGCGGGCTGAACGAGCCGCGCTGGATGATGCTCGCCGGCTTCCTCGCCGGTATCGCGTACCTCACCAAGGCCTCGGCGGGCTATCTCGTCCTCGTCGCCGGTGCCGCGGGGCTCCTTTGGCGGTTCGCGTACGAGCGGTGGGAGCTCTTACACAACAAGAGCTATATCCTCGGTATCGTCGTCTTTTTCAGCATCGTCTCACCCTGGATGATACGGAACTACCGCCTCTTCGGCTATATCTGGAACGGCCGCTACGCCACCGAGAGCATCCATTATTTTCTCTCACTGCCGCTCGGCACCGCGCTGGGTTATTTCGCTCGCTACCTCCTCATCTATATGGGCTGGCTGCTGCTCATCTCGTCCCCCGTCCTCCTCAGCCGGCGCGTGGTGCGCAACCGTCGCCGGATCCTCCGCGCGCTGCGTCGTTCACAGGCATACAGCGGGTTGGCGCTCTTCATCCTCGGCACGCTCCTCATCGGTGCGTTCATGGCCGCCGCCCTCAGCGCGTATACGCCCGCTTCGGAGGCGCTCCCACATATCCGCTACATCGCGGTGGTCGACCCGCTGGTGGTCATCGCGCTGGGTATCGTCGTCACCCGCATCATCGATAACGGCGACCGGCGAGGAGGACGGCAAGCGCAAGATGAATTGGATGCGGGACGGATGCCGCGTGTCGGCGCCATCACGCGCTGCGTCGCCGTCATCGTCGTCCTCGCCGTCCTCATCCCGCCGAACCATGCGGTCTACAGCTACCGCGACCAGTATGACACGCTGGCGGCGTATCTCGACGCGCACAACGCGACGACGATCTGGAGCAATACATCGGTCGAACTGCGCTACAACCTGCCGGAGCGCTTCGAGATCGAACCGTTCGACCGGTTCGACGCAGTTCCACCGAACGCCACCGTGGTGGCGGTGCGCGGGCTGCCAGCGGGTGTCGAACCGGACCGCGTTCTGACCTTCAGTACCACCAAGCGGCCGTGGCTCTTTATCGTGCTCGATTGGAACCGCACCGCGGGTGCCGACCAGCGGTGGTAACGCAGCGGCACCCGTGGCGCGCCGAGTGTGGCTAAGCCTCATGTCTCATTTCTCGGTGCGCGAGGTTGCTGGCATTGTGTCCCCCTCATACACTTTCTACCTGTTTTGGCCCGTATGATCTCTAGTTTCCGCCGGACACCTTTCCGTTCTCAGTCTTCCTGTCTGCGTGTTGCCACCGCCGCGAGTGCCGCAATGAAGAGGAGTACGAAAAAGACGGTTGTGAGCATTGGTGAGAACGACGGCGTCTGGTAGAGCGGCCGGTCGATGACCGCGACGGTGAGCGCGGCACGGTTGTTCGTATCCGTGGCGTTGTGGCCGATATATTCGTCCACGCCCGCTTCGGGGACGACGGTGCACGCAAGCTCGTACTCGCCGCGCGCGAGCGGTGCACGGGGCCAAGAGACGGTACAATGCCCGTCCACGGCCAGCGGCCCGTCCAGCGCGATATGCGAGATATGGTTCTCCGTGGCCCCGCCGGTGGCATCGTCAAGCGTCCAGTGGACCTCGAGGCGTGTGCCCGCTGCGAGATCGGCGTCGCCGATATTGTGGACGCTGGCACTGAACGCGAGCTGGTCGCCGGCTAAGGCGGCACGCGGCGCAATATCCTTTACGACGAGGTCGCATCTCGCGCGCTCGCCGGTGCGGAAGCTCCACGCGCCCATGGTCGTCGATTGACCACCGCGCGGGTCGGTGGCCACCACTTTCCAATAATAGAGCGTCCGCTCCGCCAACTCCACCCCCTCGGATCCGATATCACACTGCTGTGGTGTCCCTTTGGGATACTGGCCGAGGTAACGATAGAGGTCGACAGCGGTGGGCTCCTCCCACCCCGGTGCGAGATGTGCGGTGTCGAGAAAGAGATGATACTCCAGCGTCTCGTCGTAAGAATCGGGCTGGAGCGCGTCGCTCGCCGGCACGATCGCATCGACATCGTAGCCGGTCCAGCGGAAAGTCGGTGTTGTGTCGTCCAGGAGTGCGCCGTCCGGCGGCCATTGCAGCTCGACATAGGGGTCGTCGTTGGTTTCGACCACGCGAATGAGGATGATGGTGCTGGCGGTTTCGCCGTGCGAATCGGTGGCGGTGAGCCGCACGCCCTCTTGCCCGTACCAGTTCGGGGTATTGGATTCGAACCGCAGCCGCTTCGTCGCAGGGTCGTAGAAGACGTCGATGTGCGTCTCCGCCGGGTCTGCGTACGCCCAGTCGTACTGGAGCGCGGGCTCGGTGGGGTCGCCGTCGTAAAAGAGCCCGTCATAGCTCGCGGTCTCACCGGGCCGCCCCGCCACCTCCCAGTACGCGTGGTCCTCGAGGTCCCACATCCCGTCGGGGCCGGTGGTGAGGTCGAAGCTCTCGCCGTAGTCCACCGACCGGTCCTCGACCATCGTATAGAGCGCCACATGCGGGTGGACGCCGGGCGGCGTGTTCACATGATCGATGCTCATGGCGACATAGACCGTTTCACTGCGCTGGTCGAGGATATCGACGCTGCGAAACGCAAAATAATAGCGCTGCGCGTAGGTATTATTGTACTGCCAGTGGTCGGGAAGGCCGGCGGGGAGATGATCGGCGAAATCAAAATCGATGTGCGCAGAATCGTCGCCCACGCTTTGCCAGCCGCTGAGCGGGTAGAAGCGGTGGTCGTCCACCGTAAAGACCGCGTATTCGTAATGGTCGATGCCGGCGCCCTCGAAATCCGGTTTATCCCAATGGAAGAACGGCGTGTTGTCGCTGTTCGTGTACCATGGATACTCGTCTTCATCGGGTTTTTCGGCGAAATATTCGCCGTCGCAGTGGGTCTCGGTGATCACCGGCGGGTCGGGCGGGAGCGGGAGGATGCGCTCGATATCGAGGTCGTACCGATTCTCGGCACCCGCCCAGCCATACACATAGATGGTATAATCGCCGTCGGTGGTGATATGATAGTCGATATGCTCGTCGTCGTCGGTGTCGCTCACACTGGCGACGAGCGTGTTCCCTGCCGCGTCGAGCAGCCGAAGGTCGAGGTCGCCATCCGCGTGCGTGAAGCTGATGGTGATAGAGAGCTCCTCGCCGTCGACCATGTCCTCGATGCAGTAGAGATCGTCGTCGATGCACCAGAGGTCGTCGCTGACATACTCGTCGGCGTCGAGATGGTACGCATCGGGCTGCGCATCGTTCTCCTCGAATCGGTCGTCTTTCCACCAGACGAGGTCGTAGGTATTGTCGTCACCGACGCCTTTTTTGTAAACTCGGATGAAATATTCGCCGGAAAGCGGTGTGGACGATCTGAGCGACTCGTCGTCGGTGGTGGACCGGGCGTGGTCGACGAGCGAATGCGAGCTGTCGTAGATGGCGACATCGAGGTCGCCGTCGGCGTGGGAGAAGGATAGGTCGCAATAGAGATACTCGTCGTCGAGCGTGACGCGGTACCAATCGTCGTCTTTGCAAATGAGATGATGGTACGCGCCGATGGAGAGCGGGTGCGCGTCCGCCAGGATGTCGTTCTCCTCGTAGATATCGTCGAGGTCCACTATGAGGTCGTAGACGGTCCATTGATCGTAGCGGAGGTTGTTCTCGAGCCACTCGTCAAAGAGGATGACCTGGGCGCGGACGCGGTTGGGCGCCGCAGGCGAGTAGACGATCTCCTCGGCGTCGGTGATCGAATCCGACCAATCGATGAGCGCGCCGCCAAGGTTGTAGAGGAGCATGTCGACATCGCCTTGTGCATGGACGAAATCGAGGCTGAGCGTGAGCCGGTGCTCGGCTTCGAGTTCGAACTCGTACCAGTCGTCGTCGGCGGAGACGCATTTCGGGTACGATCGGTGATAGTTCTGAACCGTTGATATGAACGCGGCGTCGGTGTCGATGTCGTTCTCCTCGAACCGGTCGTCGTAAAAGACGGTGAGATGATAGCCGTCGCGGTCCTGGCGTGTCTCGCTCACCTCGACCTCGAGGTAGTAGGTGCCGCCCTCGCCGTCGGGGACATTGTAGTTGATCGCCTCGTAGTTCTCGCCCACCGATTCTTGCGAAAATTCGTCCGCGGCCGCTTTCTCCACCAGCCCGTGGACGGGATGGTCGTAGTAGAGCGTGAGTGAAAAGTCGTCGTACCCCGAGCAGCTCCCGCCCCAGTAGTTCTCAAAATGCCATTCACCGTCGACGGTGACCACCTCGAGCGTCACCTGGTACCCATCGACGAGGTCGACTTCGAACCAGTCCGCAATATCATCTGTATGATTGATAGTGAGATAGGAGGGCATGATAAGACAGGGATACTCTCCAATCTCTACCGCAGTAGCGTTGGGCATATCGTCGGGCTCGAACCGGTCCTTGTACCAGCCACCGGGATAGGTGTCGATGACGCAGACCGCGAGATCGTAGGAGTTCTTGCTCCAGCCATAGACGGGGTAGACCTTGAAATAATGGTAGCCGGAGTAGGTGGCGCGATGGTTGATATATTCGTCGGGGCTCTTGGACCATATCTTTTGTAAAATATATCGATCGTTATTAGGATCAGTCTCGTTGTATCTGTAGTCGTAGAGCGTGATATGAAGATCGCCGAGGGTGTGGTTGAAGATCGACATGATCTGCACATATTCTCCGTTGGGAACATAGATCTTGAACCAATCGTCGTCGAACCCTTTTAGGTTCTGGCGGTACCAATAATTATTAGCGAGTGGAACGGTCGTTGCCCTCCAACTAAAATCGTTATTATATTCGCCCGAACCGGAATCGAAGATATCGTCGGTGGTGGGCTGCGTCTCGATGCGTACCGTATAATAGCACTCACTGTCGGGCACCATCGGCCAGATGCGGACATAGTAGTACTCGATGATGAAGGTGCCTGGAAGGTCGACGATGCGCATATCGCCGAGGGCGGCGATGGTCTGGGAGGTGATGATCGAGCCGTCCTCGCGGCTGATCTGGAACCGCAACGGTCCGGACGATCCCCAGTTCCAGGCACGGTCGAAGAGTTCGATGGAAAATGATCGGTCGTACCACGATTTCGATTTGATACGGTACCAATCGGTATCGAGCGCGCGCAGGTAGGAATATTCCCCCTCGTCGAAGACGATGGCGTCGTCGCGGACATCGTTCTCCTCGTGCGCGTCGGGGTAGGTCCGGATGCGATACTTGTTATTACCGCCGATGTACCGTACGCCGTAATAGGTCCATTCGTCCGGTTCGAACGCGCCGGAGAGGTAATAATAATCGTACCCGCCGCTCGACTCGACCGTGGGCGTGACATTGATCCACTGGCCCGTACCGGAATAATCGTTATTATCGTAATCATCCGTATCGGCGATGATACAGTTCTTCTTGAGGTAGAACTCGAAATGCGCCCCTGCATCGACCCGCAATTGACCTTGTGCATCGTTGGCCACTTTGTTCGAATGGCCGTACCATTGAGTATTGCTGGAGGACCCAGTCAGATTGGAAAGACTATGCACCGGGTCGAGCCAGGTGACCCAATCGTCGTCCGCCGCGGCGTCGCCCGAGGAGAGGCTGAGGGCGACGAAAACGGCGAGCGCGGCCATCGTAATGACGAGTGACCATCGCACCAACTGGATACGGTGGCTCGCTGGAGGTGCGTTGGGCATACGCTCGGTGGTTGCCGTGGGATGATCTTCGGTGGACAGTCGATCTCGCTCCTTGATGATCGCAGGGAGTTCGGTGAAGGGACCCGTTGGCGATGGCTGAGCTCGGTTGACGGTGCCGAATTTGGGAACCATCATCGTTGGAAAACATGCCTTCAAACCCTGGCGAGCTTAATAAGCGTTTGGTATTCGGACTCGGCATGCTGCTGCTGCTCTAGTCGGTGTGTACCCTCTTTATCGCCTGCGGCGGTTCCGCGCTGGTATTTAGATCTTCTGGACAAAAGGTATATACCAGAAAGCAACGGCGCGCGTGGCTCGACCGAGCATCACGAACCGATCGTTCCCGCGCCATTTCCTCTCCTTTTGACCCTTGACTCTTGACCCTTCACCCTTTACTATCCTACCGCTCATTCGAGAGTGATCCCAAGAACGATGTCGCCGGTGGAGGGGAAAGTGAGGAGCAGGCTTCCACCCGGTGCGTGGTCCCGGTGGATGAGAAAATAATCGTTGGTATCGATCCTTCCGTTCCGATCGAGGTCGAAGAAGGTGACATTATGCGAGATCTGCGACCGCCAGTAGATCTCGCTCACTGGCGTGGGTGCGTTAAGCGGTTCACCGTCCGCGGTCTGGAGCTGGTAGTGGACGCTGGTGATGGTGGGCACCGGTCCGTCCACGCCAGTGACGACGACCTTATAGGCGTCGGCTTCCGCGTCGGTCTCCACCTCGGCAGCCAGCGACGGTATCGCGGTCTTGGTCGTATCGAGGTAGCCGCCGACCCAGACGAAGACGGTGCCTGCGAGAAGGATGGTGATGGCGATGATGAGGATGGCGCCGATGATGGGTGAGACCGCCTTTTCGTTCTTCTCCATTTTCCTGCCCCCTTTATATCTCGCATGAGCCCGACGGCGTGTGGCCAGTGCTGCGAGGAGAGCGCAGCCGAGCATTGAGAGTGCGACCAGCGCGATGGGCGGGACGAAGGCGGGTGTTTGGTAGAGCGGCTCGTCGATGACCTCGATCTCGGCACTGCGTCTATTATTGGAACCGCCCGCACCGAGCTCGATGAGCTCCTCGACCTCGTCGGTGGTATCGACGCGGATGTCGACGGTGTGGCTTCCCACATCGAGCGTGGGATGCGACCATTGGACATAGACGAACCCGTGTGTGGGCACGGCTTCGTTGATGAGCGTGGTATGGGTGGTTGCGCCGCCGTCGAGCGACCATTCGACCTGAATGGGGCCGTGCGCGCCGGTGGCGGGGTCGGCGATATCGATCTCGCCCACATTCTGGATCGTGGCGACGAACTCGACCGTCTCGCCCACGAGCGCGGAGCGCGGGTCGATGGCGACGATGGCGAGGTCGGGTTTCGGCGACGACGGCGTGGCAAAGCTCCAGGGTACGGCGTCCTCGTAAACTCCGCCGCGGGACGGATCGTCGTATGCGACGACCTTCCAGTAATAGAGCTGCGACTCGTTGAGCGTGATGCCTTCGGCGGCGAGGTCGTAATCGACGATGGTGCCCTTCGGGAGCGGTCCGATCTCGCGGTAGTACCGAGCGCTCGATGGTGGTTGCTCGCCGGCGTCCATGGGCGCGTCGTCGATGAAGAGACGGTACGATAGCTGACGATCGGCGTGCGTGTAATCGCCCGGCGGGATCGGCTCGTCGAGATCGTACCCGACCCAGCTGAGCGTGGGCGTGGTGGTGACCACCGTGCCACCGTCCGGCGGCGCGCGCAGCTCGACATAGGGGTCGTCGTTGACCTCGTCGACCACGATGGTCACATCGGCGGAGACGCTGTGCGGGTGGTCGCTCTGCGGGTGATGGTCGGTGGCGGTGAAGGTGATGGTCTCCGCCCCGTACCAGTTCGGTGTCGCCGCCTCGAAGCGCACGCGGTGTGAGGTTGGGTCGTAAAAGACCGCGATATGATCTTCGCCCAACCAGCTGTACTCGAGCCCCGTTTCGGTGGGGTCGTTATCGAAGAAGACGCCGTCGTCGTCGCCGTGGTCGCTCTCGTCTGCGCCGTTGGCGATGTAATTACTCCACCAGTCCTGGTCGTCGAGGTCCCAATACCCCGCCGGGCCGAGCGCGAGATCGAAGGTGGTCCCGTAATCGCGCGCGCCGTCCTCGTCGATCGTATAGGTTTGGGTAAATGCGTGGACCCGCGGCTGGGTGTTCTCGTGATCGATGGAGAGCGAGACATAGACCGAATCGCTGTGCCACCCGACCTCGTCCACGGTACGGAACGCGAAATAATACTGCTGGCCGTAGGTGTCTGCGTAGTTCCAGTGGTCGGGGAGCCCGGCGGTATAGTGGAAAGTGACAGTAGCAGAATCGTCGTTGATATTTGTCCAAGTTGTTTCCCAAACCACCGTGGATGGATCGGCACGCGCCACCCCGTAGATCTTGTACTGGTAATGATCGACGCCCGCGCCGTAATCGCTCGGTTTCGACCACCGGAACCGCGGCGTGTTGTCTAAGTTGCACCAATCGGGGAACTGGTCCGATGTGGTGGGAACGGTGCTATCGAGCCATTGCCCGCCGCAGTCGAGTTCGGTGATCTGCGGCGCGTCCGGCGGCGTATTATCGACCTTCATCGATGTATAGCCCCATGAACCATAGTTCGGGCCGCCATGGGCGGGAACCTCGTAGTCGTAGGCGCGGAGTCGCACAACGTACTCGCCGGTTTCGAGGTTGTGGGTGGGGTTGAGCGTGAGCGGCGGGGTGGAGGGCGCCAGGGCGACGCCGGTCCATGAGGGTGATTCGGCCCAGTTGTTCCTTATCTGGTACTGGTACCCCTCGACGCCGAGGCAGTACGAGGAGGTGGGAACGATCTCGTTATCGTGGACGGTATAACCCTCGATATCGACGGGATCGCGGGTCCAGCCGGAGGGGTCCGCTGTGGGCGACGGCTGCGCGGGGTCGATCACATCGTCGAAGCGTATGGTGCGGGTGTCGATGGTATCGACGGACCAGTATCCGTCGACCTCCCAACCCCCCGCCCATGTCCACCAGGTACAGTCGCAGTTGACGGAATACCACCATACGAATAACCACCAATCATTACAATCGCAGCTCTGGCTACAATGGGGCCCACCGCAACAGTCGCAGGTCTTCGGACACCGCCCCACTCCCCAATCAGAACAACTTCCACTGTCGTAATCCCTATGATGGTGATCGTTCCACCAGCGCCCGTTCCATCGCACGGTGACGGTGGCGGTCTTCTCGCCGCAGCCGATATAGTCGTCCGGATATTCATAATGCATGCGTAACCGCCCGCTGTCGCCGTTCCAACCCCCGTCGATATTGAAGGTCCGGGTCCCGACGCCGTCGATCGATATTCGGACCCAATCGATCCGCGCGGTATTGTCGACATTGACCCACCATCGAAGATCGCAATCGAGGTTGGTATGGCTCGTGGGGACGAACGACGAGACCCACGGCGTGGTTCCCGAGCGGGTGCGAGTCGCCTCCTCATCTTGTTGGGTCGCGATCGTCGACTGGCTCGCTCTCTCACTTTGTGTGGGACCCGCCTCTTGGCAACCCTCGGGTGTGTTTTCGACGGCTTTTACGAGCTCGGGCGGGAATCGTTCCTTCAGTTCGGGCGCCATATCGGAAAAGAGCGTTTGAAGCGCTTCGCGCGCCTCTTCGGGGTCGATAACGCCGTTTTCCACTCGCTGGCCGAGCGCGACGCACTGAGCGAGGTCGTAGCGCGCCTCTCTCGAAAGTGCCGCATAGTCCGCATGTGTCAGGTTCAGCTCCTCGAGGAGGTCTTCGAACCGAGGATGCGCTTCGAGCTGGGCGATGGCGTCCTCGATGGCCGCGTCTTCGCGCGCTTCGTTCGGTTCCGCCGCGGTCGGGTCGTAGCGATCGTCGCGCGGTTTGGTCGTATGTGCGACCTGATGCTGGTGGTCGGCCGCCGCACTTTCGCGCTGGTCGCCCGCCGGTCGGATCGCGCCCATGACGAGGAGCAGCCCCACCGTGGCTAGTGCGACGATAAGAACCGCACGCGACCGGGTTCTTGCCGGTTTATCTTCACCTTCACCTTCACGCTCTGTCATCGATTACCCTCCAGCCGGCATCCTATTATTATGGGAGGCGCGCTATTTAAACTCCTCTCCCGCTCGTTTCCAATTCTCCGCCACGGACGCACATCACTCACCACTCACCATTCCCCATTCACCCGTTCTCAGTCGAACTCGTCGAAGAGCGAATCGAAGAGATCATCCTCCGCGCTGCGTTCCTTTTTCGTCTCGAAGTCCAGTTCGAGGTCGCCCACGCTCATCTCCCGCTCCGCTTCGTCCTCTTCCTCTTCTTCTCGCTCGGATCCAGGCTCCGGCGGTGGCGGCGGTGCTTGTGGCTCGCGGGCGCCCCGCTCCGGCTCTTCTCGTTGGACTGCTTGGCGGGGGGATCGCGATCGTGATCGAGCGGGTTTTGTTTCCGCCGCTTCATCTACCGTTTCGAAGCTGACCGACGGCATGCTCGGCTCCCGCCTCTTCGGTACGGTGGATTCGTCGAGGAGCGCTTCTTCGCCGCCGGTGGTGGATGTCGCATCCTCATCCCGTTCTTCACGTGTTTTGCGCGCGGCGGCCCTTTCGGGCGCCTCGAACTCCGGCATCGCGGTGTCGGGTTCGCCCTCCGTTCCGTACTCTTCGTAGTCGAGGTACTCGTACTCATCCTCATCGATCTCCGGCTCGACGATCGCCCGCCCCTCCTCGTCGTATTCTGCGGTCTCGTAGTACTCGTAGAGCCGCGCGCGCCGTTGTCTGGCGAGGAAGAGCGCTGCGACGACGCCGCCGACGATGAGGATGATGATGGCGACCCAGAGGATCGGGAACGGCGCTTCGTCGCTCGTCGAGCCCTCATCTTGCGTTTCGTCGCGGTCCACCACGGTGGCACCGCGCCCCGCTGCGTCGACAGAGATCGTTCCCGCATCTCGTTGATAACTGATGCAATAGAGCGCGAAATTGGCTGGCACCTGTGCATCGGCCAGCGTTGCCAGGGGGATCGAGAAGGTGACGGTATTCCCGGTGGCGTTGGTGGTGGCGTTGGTGGTGGCCGCCGACCCCGCGAGGGCGGTATGGTACCCCTCGACGGGCGTGGTCTCGCCCGCCGCACTGATGAGTCGTGGCGCGTCGAAGGAGCGGTTCACGAATAGGATGCGATACTCCATCGCCTGGAGGTCGACAGCGCCGGAGATTTCGACCACAATATGGAGTGTGCCAGCTGAGCGGTAGCTCGAGAGCGCGAGGATATCGACGCCGCTCACTGTTCGATACGCCCACTGGTCGAGGTTGTCGGCGTCGGCGATATCGACGAGCGCCACATCACCGAGCGCATCGGTATACGACCGGCTCAGGTCCTGCTCACGATACGGTTGGGGTATGGTCACGGGCGCCTCCTCGGTCGTGAACGACCAGCGATAGAGGCCATCGGCGTCGCCGTCGGTGTCGTTCAACTGCAGCCCGTGCTCCCCGCGGGCGGTGGTGGCAATGCTCACCTGGTAGGAGGTGGCATATGCCAGCGGTGCGGTGGGTATGATGATGAGATGCCGCGCATCGGTCCAATCGGTGGTCCAGTCGGTGGACGGCGAGAGCTCGAGCGCCGTTTCAGTGCTCGTTGGGTCCATGGTACGATCGAACACAACTTCGATGGTGGTGTTGCGATCCACGTCGTCGCTTTTTGCGGCGGGTTGGAGGAGGCTCGGGATAATGCGTGGTGCTATCCGGTCGGGGTCGGGCCCGGCTTGGTCGCCCTCGCCGGTTTGATAGACGAGCGCCCAGAGCCCTTCGAGATAGGACGCGTTCACGCGGAAAGTATCGGCGTTGTGATCGTGCGTGGCGGTTGTATTCATCCACTCACCGGCGTGACGGACCCAGAGTGCCAGCGTGCGCTCGTCGGTGAGGTTCTGCGGCAGGGCGGTGGGGGTATAGTTCACCGTCGTCTCCGCCCATAGGACCTCGACGGTGGTGGCGGCGACGACCCGGTACGCGATCGGGGTGGTGTTGTAGCCGTCGGGCGCCACACGCTCCATCTCGTCAACAGGGGTGCAGGTCAGCGGCTCGGCTTGGAACGCCGCGGGGTGGCGGATGCAGTAGGAGAGTGAGAGATGGGTATGGGAGAATGTGCCACGGCTCGTGGTCATTCGTGGCGGCAACTCGATATCGAGTGCGACGGTCGCACCCTCTTCCACCGTGGCCGTCTCCTCGACGGTCTCATAGCCGCTCTTTTCGAACGCGAGCGTGTAGCTCTCCGGTGCGAGCGTGAGCCGGTACGCTCCGTTGGTATCGGTGGCGGTTGTGAGATGGGAGTCGACGACGCGGATGGTGACACCCGCAAGCGGCTCGGCGCTCGTGTCGGTGACCTCGCCTTCGACCCATCCGTCCCGGATGTCGATGGACGAAGGGATGGTGAGCGTGATATCTGTGGTTTGGTGTGCAGCGACGGCGACGGCGGGATCGGACGCGAGGAGGGTGGTATGGCGGTATGCGCTGATATTGTAGGTGCCGACGCTCAACCCGGCGAGGGTAAAGGAGCCCGTATCGTTGTTCACCGGCGCGCTCTGGCCCGTCTCCACGGCCACGACGACGATCGCGTCGAAGAGCTCACCGGCTTCGTGTTCCACCCTCCCGGTGACGGTCCCCGTGATCCGCTGGATGACGATGGTGAGGTCGCGCCGTTGACCGGCGCCCACGCCGATACCGGTGGCGTTGTACGGCTTATACCCATCGGCGCTGACATTGACGGTGTATGGTCCGGGCAGCACTTCGACGGGCGTGATGGTCCCAGCGGTGGCGTTCGTCGTGTAGTGGTCGCCCGTCTGATAGTTCACGAATCGGAGTTCTGCATGCGGCACGGCGTTGTGGCGATCGTCGACGATGGTGCCTGCAAAGACGCCGTTGGGGACGGGTGCGAGGGTGAGCGTGAGATCCGTCGTCTCACCAACCTCCACGGTGATATTGCGTTTTGCTTCGTAGTATCCGGCTTTGACCGCTTGCACCGTGTATTCTCCCGGCACGACGAGTTCGGCGATGAATCGCCCCTCGCCGTCGGTGTAGCGTTCCGGTAGCGTGGCGGACCCACCACTGATCTGGACCTCGACATCTGCAAGTGGGTCGCCCTCGGCGTTTTCAATGACACCGGCGATGGTGCCGTAGATCGTTTCGATGGTGACGCGCCAGCTGTGTGTGGCGGTCTGGCCGAGGCTATTGGCGACGGTGGCGTTGAGGAAGAATGTCCCCGGCGAAAGCAGCGTCCCATTGAGGATGAAGCTCCCGTTCTCGCTGGGATACTCGATGGTGTTTACGCCGTCGTCGAGACGATAGGCGATGCTGAAATCGTATGCTGGCTCGATCTCGAGGCCGAAGGTGAGGGACTCGTCCGCGTCGAGCGCCACCTCATATTGGGGCGGCGTGTATGCGACGATCTCGGGTGTGGGGATCTGTGTGCCGAGGAGTTCTACCTCGGCGGTATCGGATGTGAAGGTGCCTCGCGGGCTCATCACCGTGATATACCATTCGAGCGACCCGCGCATATCGAGCGTGGTATTGCAATAGTAGCGGGTGCCGTCTACGCTCCGGCTGTCGGATACGCGCTGCATGGGGAATGCGGTGTGGTTAACGATGCACTCGATCGATGTGGGTGTATAGTGGTCCACATCGAGGTACTGCGCGGTGAAGTTGAACTGCGTTCTCCCGACGAGCCCCGTGGTGGGTGTGACGGAGAGGTTATAGACCGCCGCGCCGACGACGGGGCCCGCCGTGGCGTTGGTCTGGGCGGTATAGAACCAGTTGACGCTGTCGTTTGCGGCGAAGGAGTAGGTATGGAACCCGTCTGCGAGGAACACGGCGCCCATATCGGTGGAATAGCGATAGCGTTTCCCGTCGGTGACATCGGAATCGTTCTCGGCGGCGATCATATCGTATGTAGTATCGTCGATGGTGACCGTCACCGTATGGGCGGGGTCGCCGTCGCGGTCGGTGTAGACCACTTCGTATTCGAAGGTGGTACCGCTGGAGCCGGTGGTCGGTGTGACCGATCCGTTGGTGAGCGTGGGGAGCGCGTTGATCTCGATGGCGCGTGGCGTGGTACTGATGGGGCCGGCGCCGGTCTGGGCGGTGACATGGACCCAGTTCGTGCCCGGTTCGAGTAGCGTCGCGTTTATGAATGTTTTCCCGTCGGAATAGTTCCTATCGCCCGGGTCGGTCGGGATCATGGGATACTGATCAGCGTTACAGTGGAGGAGCACATTGGAGATGGTCTCGTTATCAGGGGAAAGATAATCGAATGTGAACTGGATGAGATCGCGGCTCGTACCGCTGGCGGGGAAGAAGGCGAGTTCCCACCCGCCGACGGTAGGCCCCTCGACGATCTCGGAGCCGATCCCGTCCGCCGGCGGCGGCGCGGTGGGCGCCCATCCACGGACCTCGAAGGCGTAGACGCCCGTACCCAGCGTGTAGGTACTATTGGTAGAGAACGAGAACGCTTTCCCATCGGTATAGTCGTCGTCGGCGGGGTCGGTCTCGTTCATGCCGACCATGAAGACGATATCGTCGTCCGCGTCGTAGACGGTCAGCATGGCCATGGGTTCATCGGTGGGGTAGAGGCCGGTATTGGCGGAATCCATATAGGTGGCATGAAATGTAAAGGTCGTATCGTTGGTCCCGCTGGTCGGTGTAACGGCGAGGTCGTTCCAACCGGGGTCGGCACGCGTCCAACCGGCGTCCACTGTCGGCGGTGCCAATGGCCCGAGGAGTGTGGTGTTGATCATTAGCATCGCGACAATGACCCCGATGAGGACGTTGCACCAGTGCGGTGCGATCCATCGATCGTTCGCTCGTTCTTCATCGATCATGATTTCGACCGTCCCTCTGGTTCATGGACTTCCTTCTGGCCAACCGTCGCGCCCCGTTCGTACGTTCATCTTTTAGTTCATCCATTCTCTATTCCGTGCATCCGCGCGCTGGTCGGGCAACGACGCGCTTTCCGTGCCAGTGCATGGAAAACGAGGGTATTTCTCATATTCAACCGTTCCCCTCTCTTCCAACGAGCCGAATCCGAACGACGTCGCCTGCGCCCGTATCCTCGGGTATCGAGTGGATCACTCGCGCATGGGGAACGAGAACGGATTGGCGCTGGGATGGTTGCCGTATTCGCGATAATGGATATCGGTCGGCGCGGCCAGCGTGGCTTCGGTGTCGAAATACGCGGTGATGTGGATCAGATTGAGCGATGTGAGTTGGTAATAATAGGTGTCGATGCTCAGCGTGATCTTATCGCGATCGCCCGCTGCGTCGATCTGGCCGGTGTAATTGATATAATAGCGCTTGTTCTCGACCCATCCGCGGGCGCGGTCGGCCGATTCGTTACTGCCGCCGCTGAGCTCGAGGTTGCGTTCGGTTAATTGCGTCCCGCTGAGATCGAACGCGACGAGGATCCGATACTGGCTGAGGGCGCTCCCCGTCATCTCGATATGGAGCGTGGTATGGTCGCGCCAGACGCCGAGCCCGCGGTCGCTTCCTTCCGACCAGTCCACCCCTGCGTCGCGGGCGATACCCTCACCGACCTCGCCGCCGATGAAATAGGAGAGGGTGAGGGTGGCGTCCGAACGATAGTCGAGCCGATCGTAGATCTGGACGACACGTGTGACCGCGCTGCGCTTGCGCGCGTTCGTGTAATCCGCGCCCCAGTCGAGATACTCGATACTCCCGTCGAGCGCGGCGATGCGGATATGGATATTTGTGCCCTCCTCGAGCCCGAGGAGTCGCGTCACCGTCCTATATTCGAGCTTCCAGATGTTCAGCGCCCGGATCTTGCCCAGCTCGAGCCGTGCGTACGAATCCTCATCTTGCGCCAGGCCGAAGGTCTCGAGATTTTCTTCGAGCACGCCTTTGCGGAACGATTGCCAGCGATGGTTGATCTTCTTTTCGGGCGCGGCGACAGCGGAGAGGTTCTGATATTTGTCGATCGTGCTGAAGATATCGGGCTCGGCGAGCGTGAAGGTGGTATCGTCGTTGGTATAGAGCCGCACCGTATTGGTATCGTACGAGCTGAGAATGATATCCTCGTCACCGTCGTGATCGAAATCGTAGCTATCCACCGCGCCGCGGTCGCCGCCGGTGATGATGGTGGCGTTGCGGGTGAACACGCCGCGTCGCTCGTTGGTGTAAAGGGTGCAGTTCCCGGTGGCGTGGTTATAGACGACGATATCCTCGTCGTGGTCGCCGTCGAAGTCCGCCACCGTCACACCGTAATAGTCGCTATTATCACCGATCTCGAACAGCTCGATCTTGCGCGCGAACGCGCCCTTCCCGTTCCCGTAATAGGCGTTGACCACGCCGTTGGGCCGTTCGACGGTGACGAGGTCCGAGTTCCCATCGCCGTTGAGGTCTCCGGCGCTCTTGCCCATGATATGGGTTTCGACGCGTGTGGTCACACCGCCGAGATAGGTCCCTTCGTCGTTGAAGGCATTGGCCACGCCGAGTGCTTGGACGATGACCGGCTTGGTGCTCGTGATGTGGTAGAACCGATCCGCGGGCAGCGAGAGGTATTCGTCGCGGTCGAGCCGCACCGTCTGGGTATCGACATCGACGCCGGAATCGGTATCGTGGACACCGTAGGTGACATAGGTGGTATTGAACGGTGCAAAGAGCTTCGCGCCGTCGGCGTCGCCCGGGCGGTCGTTGAGGGTGTGGATATAGTATTCGGTCCCGTCGCGACCGGCGGTCACGGTGAGTCCGTCGCCGAGATGCTCGATATTGTAGTTGTCGTTGGTATCGCCCTCGCGGTCGCCGGCCCAGACCTCGACATCGCCGGTGCTCTCGAGACGGTAGGCTTGCGTCCCGCCGCCGATGCGCCACCAGTATTCGCCCCGTTCAAGCGTCTGCGTTTCGACAATGGCACCGGTATCGAGGTTGGTGAGCGTGACCTCGGCGGGCTCGTAGGCGTGGACGAGGACGGCGCCGCCCATGGACGGGTCGTTGGGTTGCGGGTCGGTAATCTGGTCATAGGACCATTGATGCGTGGCAAAATAGAACTCGCGACCGGTGGTGGTGCCGTCGGTGGACGGGGCCGTGGCGAACTCGTTGCCCGCATTGGTCTGGACGGCGACGGAGCCGCCGTCCATCGTCACTCTCCAGTGACCCGCGGTATCGATGGTGACCGTCTGGTACGCGCCCTCGGCGAGGTCGCCGGTCCATTTCGTATCGCCGTCTGCTTCGACCACGATATCTGTGGCGGGCTCGGCGGCGTAGAGATAGAGCTGGTTATTTGCTGCGTTCATCGATGGTAGGTAGAAATCGAACGCGGAGCCGTAGGGGCCGGTATGTGAGGGGACGAAGGTGGTATGACCCCAATTTTGGGTGAAATCACCGCTCGATGGATCGTATATGTATCCGAGGATCGGCTTCGACGCGGTGATCTTGAAGAAGACGCCGCTGCCGGGGTTCGTGGTCCAGCTCGCGTACTGGCCAGCGACGGTGGTGCTGCCGATGAGCGCGCCGGTCGCAAGATCGGTCACCTCGACGGCGGTGTTCGGTTGCGTGGTGAAGACGCAAAGCGAGGTCTCGCCGATATCGTAGCCATAGCATTCGGTGGTGGGTGAATATGCTCCAACCGCGTTCTGGGTCGGCGTCGCGACGGTATGCTTTTCGAAGCGCCCGTCGCCGTCGCCGAGAAAGAGCGCGAGACCGTCGTTATGGCCGCCGGCGACGATATCCATGGCGCCGTTGCGATCGAAATCGGCCACCGCAAAGTCGTTGACATAGCCGTTTGTGTCGAGTGTGCCGACGAGGCGCTTCGTCTCGAACCCGTTGGCGGCGCCGGCGAAGAGATAGAGCCGCTCGCTGCGCGCGGAGCCGGTGATATAATCGTAGAGCCCGTCATTATTGAAATCGGCCACGGCGATACCGCGCGTGCCGTCGTTGCGCGTCACGCCCTCCACATCGCCCTCGGCGTTCTGGAGCGTGAACGCACCCTCCTCGTCGCTTTTGGAATAGTACATCCTTCCGGCTTGGTCCACTGCGGCGACCATTCCGTACGGGGCCACGGCGCCGGGTTCGCTGATGAGCCGTTCGGCCACCGCCGTTGCCTCGGCGTCGATATCGCGCTGCGTCGTCGGGACCGCGGGAAAGAAGAGGTTCATGCTATTGAAGAACGCGCTGATCACGAGGAGGAACACAACGAACGACGTGATGAATTCAAGAATATGGATCAAGCCGTCCTCATCACGTCGGAGGTTCA
>CAZSUE010000003.1:0-25020 GCA_964609045.1 uncultured archaeon
CTGCTCAACAGCTTCATCATCACGATCCCCTCGCTGATCGGGATGCTGTTCCTCGATCCTCGTCTCCACTCGTTGGCTCCACCGCCGGGTCCGTCAGCGTCGGCTCCTCGTCCACCGCATCGGTTACCGCCGGCCCGCTCGTCGAAGCGGTCGCGGTCTCGTTCAAGCCGTCGGAGGCGGTAAAATAATAGGTGTGGCCACCGGAGCGGTTCGCCAATTGCGTGCGGTGGTAGTAAACGATCCCGTTAGATGCGGTGGTATCCGCGGGGTCCACCGGTACCATCGAAAGAGGTGCGCCGTCGTTCAACACCAGCCGTACATAGTCCGGCGCGTCGTTGTCGGCGTCGGTATAGGTGACGGTGAAATTGAAGTCGGTTTCCGTGGTGCCAGCGGTCGGTGACACACTTCCCGAGAGCGTGGGTACCGTATTGACCACCAGTTCCTCCGTCGGTGACAGTTCGGCCGTGTCCTCACCGTCCGAACATGAGAACGAGAAGCTATGCCGATGCGTCTCGCCCGTGAACGAGGTCTGGTAGCGATAACGTTCGCCGTTGGTGTGATCGTTGTCGCGAAGCGTGATAGGGGCCGAGGTATCTTTCGACATGAGCGTGCCAGATGCCGCATCGTCGATGTGGACACGGATATAACCCGATCCCACCGGCGCATCGTCGTCGGCGTCGGTATAGACCACCGTGAAGACGAACTGTGTAGTGGGTGTCCCATAGAGCGGCGTGACCTCGCCATTGGAAAGGGTCGGAGCCGTATTGAAATCGGACACATCCGGTCCAGTGCTCAGCGGGGTGGACACAGAATCGGTCCCGTCGGATGCACGAAAACGATAGGTATGGCTCCCTGCATCAAGCGTCGTGCTGTACTCGTACGCCTTCCCGTTGCTATGATCGGTATCCCCCGTGTTCGACGCGCTCATCGAATGCGTGGTGCCGTCGATATCGACCCGAACATAGGCCGGTGCGTCGTTGTCTGCGTCAGTATAGACCACGGTATAGGTGAAGAGATCGTCGACCGTGCCGGAAGTTGGCGAAACGGCGCCGCTGGTGAGGGTCGGGGCCGCGTTCGCCGCAGTGACCGTCGGGCCGCTCAGCGTCGTCGTCGATACCTCCTCTATACCGTCGGAGGCCATGAACGAATAGGTATGGCTCCCTTCCGATAATGTGGTGGAATGATCGTAGCTCTTCCCGTCGGTATAGGTCGTGTCCAAAGGATCGCTCTCCGACATCACATTGCTCACTCCGCCGATCGTCACATAGACATACGCCGGCGCGTCGTCGTCCATATCGGTGTAGATCACCGTATAAGTAAAGAGCGTCGTGCTACTACCGCTCGATGGGCTGACCGTACCCCCCGTCAGCGTCGGAGCGTTATTGGGACCCGAAACAGTGGGGCCGGAGTACTCGCTCGTCTCCACCTCGTCGGTACCGTCCGATGCGAGGAACCGATAGGTGTGGCTGCCAGTGCTCAGCCGCGTCTCATACTCGTACTCTTTCCCGTCCGTATAGTCGGTGTCAGCACTATCCGTTTCCCCCATGGAATAGGCGGTGCCGTCGATATCGACTTGGATCGAGGTCGGGGCGTTATTGTCCGCGTCCGTGTAGGTGACGCTGTAGCGAAACAATGTGTCCTCATCGCCGGTGCTGGGATCGACCGACGGAGTCGTGAGCGTCGGAGCGGTATTCTCGCCGGTGACCGACGGACCGCTACTTTCGGCGGTCTCGACACTCGAAAGGCCGTCACTGGCCCCGAACGAATAGGTGTGCGACCCGACCCCCAGTGTAGTGCTGTATTCGTACTCCTTCCCGTCGGTATAATCGGTATCGGAGAAATCGGTCTCGGTCATCGTATACGCATTCCCGTCGACGACCACCTCGACGAAGGTCGGCGCATCGTCATCGGCGTCACTATAGGTGACCGAATAGACGAAGGTCGTATCCACGGTACCCGATGTGGGCGAGACCGTACCCGCACTTAGCGTCGGATCGGTATTGGTCACTGCGTTCGAATAGCCAGGCGTCGGCTGTTTTGCGACATAGTCACCGGCAGGGTCGTCGTTGTCGTCGCCGTCGGGATCGAGCGCGAGCGACTGCCCGGCGGGGGGTATGACCGCGTTGGAGAGCTCGCCGTTGTAGCCGGATGTATCGTCTGGAGCGCTGCCTTGGGGGCCGTATTCGACGCGATCGATGACGACGGCGTTCCCCGCCGCGAGCGTTCCGGCGGGGTCGGTCCACAGCAGCTTCAGCTCATCTTGTGCATCGTTCTCGAGCACCGCGGTGGCGCCCAGATCGATCTTGAGGAAGCCGTTGGCGGGCACGCTACCGGTCAACGCGAGCGTGAATCCGTCGTTGTCTGCCAGCGAATAATCGGCCAACGACAGCGCGCTCGACGATGGGTTATAGAGCTCGATCCATTCCTCGCCACTGACCGGCTCGATCATGAGCTCGTTGAGCACAGGCAGCGTCGGTTGCGCGTTCTCATCGTAGACGAGGTCGAGCTGGGTCGCCGCACCGGACGACCAGGTGCCGACCTGGTTACAGATATTCCCGTCGACCCAGAAGAACACGGTCTCGCCCGAGTCGGCACCCTCTTTTTCCGGGTTCTCCGACCCTTCCTCACCGGGGACGTTGAAATCGTACGCCACCGAACCGCTCAGATCGTAGGTTACGGTTGCAACGTAGGTCACGCCATCGACCTCTGCGAGCACCTCTGCGTTCAGCGGGACGGTCCCCCCGCTCGCCTCGGTCACGATGCCGTAGAAATTATTGGGCGGCACCGGCGGTGCTTCGATGGTGGCGAAACCCAAACTGCTCAGTAGGAAGACGAGCGTGATACCCAGTGTCACAACGGTAATCCTTTTTCCTAACAAACGGACACCTCATTAGCTGATAGGGTTATCGATCGATATCGATTGAGAGTTGTCACGATGCGATAGTTCGTATCGCCGACATGATCAATGAAGGAGAGAGATAAAGAGAGAGAGAGAGAGAAGCTACCCCCTCGACGGACGACGGCCGCCGCAGCGATGTGATGCCGAGTCACGAGGGATGAGGGAGAGGGTGGGGTCGGTGACGGTCGCGGCGATAGTTCAAATCAGAGCTCGAAATCGTCTTCATCGAATGCAAAGAGGTCGTCCTCTTCCTCCGCGAACTCTTCTTCCTCGAAGCCGCCTTCGTCCCAATCACCAAATTCGTCCATTTCATCCTCGTCCCAGCTCTCTTCACCCTCCGGCTCTTCGAACACCGCTCCGCAGTACGGGCACTCGGCGGCCTCAGCAGGGATAAGCTCTTCGCATACCGCGCAGCGCGCCATATCTTCGCCGCCTTCTTCTTCGAACACCGCACCGCAGTACGGGCATTCGGCCGCATCGGCGGGAATAAGCTCTTCACATACCGCACAGCGTGCCATATCTTCACCGCCTTCTTCTTCGAACACCGCACCGCAGTACGGGCATTCGGCTGCATCAGCAGGGATGAGCTCTTCACATACTGCACATTGCGCCATCTCTTCTTCGGGCTCGGGCTCCTCTGCGAACTCCGGTGCCGCAGGCTCATACTCTGCGGCCTCCATCATTTCCGGTTCGACCTCGAACTCCTCGACCTCGGCCATCTCTTCTTCGTATGCCGGGGCCGCAGCCTCCGCTTCACCGGGATACGGCGCGGCGGGGGGCATCTGCTCCGGCTCCTCCTCCTTCCCGCGCCGTTTGAGCAACACGATAACGAGAATGAGCACGACGATTACCACGATGATGATGATCAGCAACATGAGGTTCTCTTCGAGGAATCCACCGGCGGCGACACCGTCGCCGTCTTCGCCCTCATCCGTCGGTTCCACGATGGTGACCGATGAGGATGATCGTGCAGCGGCGCTATCGGTGCCGTCGCTGGCGATCACCGTCACATTCCACTGGTCGCCCGCACTAACTGCGGTGGCGGGCACCGAATCTTGGTTGTTGTAACTCGATTGCACTGCACCGTTCTTATACCACCGGATGGTGGTCCCGCTCTCTGCGTCGCCGTCCGGGTCGCTGAAGGTATAGTTCACCTGCAGCCGCTCGTCAGCTTCGGGGCTTGTGGGTGTAATGGAAACCGTCGAGACAGTGGGTGGTGTATTCACGATGGTTACCGACGCGCTCAGCGCCGTCCCGGTCGTGTCGCCGTCGTTCGGCGTGACGGTCACTTCCCATACCTCGCCTTTCGCAGTGGCGTCGGCGGGAAGCGTCGAGACATCGTTATAGTCCGGTTGCGCTTCGCCGTTCATGGTCCAAGCGATGGTGGACTGATCGCCGTCCTCGTCCGGGTCGGCGTAGGTATAATCGACCTCGATGTCCTCACCGGTGCGCGGTTCGGTCGGCGTGAAGGTGACATCTGACACCGACGGCGCGCCGTTGGCGATGGTGACCTCCATCGAGACCGGGGTGCCGTCTGCGCTCCCGTCGCTGGGGGTGACGGTGACATTCCACATTTCGCCCTTCGATGTCTCACTGGCGGGTAATGTCTTTCGATCGTCGAAGCTGCTTTGGGCGGCGCCATCCTTCCGCCAGACGATCGTACTTCCGCGTTCGGGGTCGTCGTCGGGGTCGTCGTAGAGATAGGTGATGGTCAGCGCATCGAGCGAGGTCGGTGCCTCGGGGGCGAGGTTCAGATTCGACACACTCGGCGCCGTATTGACGACGGTCACTGTGGCCTCGGCGTAGGGGCCGTACGATTTTCCATCGGTGGGTATCACGCGACATTTCCATTCCTCAGCGCGGTTGGTGAGCGATGCGGCGACGGTATCGTTCAGCTGCGCGGTGGTCGTCTCTTCGTCAACTTGCGCCACACCGTCCCGGTACCATCGGAAGATGTATTGGACCGTATCGCCGGTGTCGGGATCGGTGGATCCCGTGGTAATGGTGCACTCCAGCGCGTCCACGGTGGACGGCGTTTCGGGTGTGAGACTGATCGTTGGCTGGGTCGGCGGCGTGTTGCCGATGGCCACCTGATCGACGGCGGTGGTTCCATCCGCCTCACCGTCGTTCGGGGTCACTTCACAGCGCCAGATGTCGCCGTCACTGGTCCTATCCGCAGGAACGATATTGGTGGTGAGATCGGCTTGGAGATCACCGCCCAGATACCACTTATAGTTGTAGGTGATGGGGTCGTCGTCCGCATCGGTGCTCTCGGTCTCGATAGTACACTCGAGCGCATCGGCGGCGGTGGGCGACCGTGGCGCGATCGATATCGTCGGCTCCGTCGGGAGCGAGTTCGCGATGGTGACTGCTGAAGTTGCCACACTGGTCCCGTACGCCTTCCCGTCGTCCGGCGTGACGCGACAGAGCCAGATATCGTGCTTGGTCGTCTCGCTATGATCGAGCACCGCAGTGGTGGCCGTGGTGCGTTCTTCGAGGTCTGGCTGCGGCATACCGTTACGTATCCAGTTATAGATATAGTAGACCGTATCGCCGTCCGCGTCGGTGGCGGGCGTGGTCACTTGGACCACGAGATCGGTGAGCGTGTTCGCCGTAATCGGCGCAAGCGACACCGCCGGCGTGGTCGGGGCCATGTTCCCCACAGTGACCTGATCCGCGCCGATCGGACTGTCCGCCGTCCCGTCGTTCGCGGTCACTTCACACTTCCAGCTATCGCCGTCGGCGGTCTCTGCGGCGGGGAGCGTATCGGTGAGCGCGGAGCTCGTTTCCTCACGCGCCGCCTGCGTTTCATCATTCTTATACCAGCGATAGGTATAGGTGATGGTGTCGGCGTCCGGGTCGTCCACCGCGGTCACCGTACAGATGAGGTCGTCGGTCTCAGTGGGCGAATCCGGGGTGACATCCACCGCCGGTTGCGGTGGCGCCGTATTGACGATGGTCACCGATGCGTTGAGCGATGCACCGTAATCGTCGCCGTCGTACGGTCGCACTTCCACCCGCCATGTCTCGCCCTTCGCCGTGGCATCCGCGGGGAGGACGACCGCGTCGTTGTAGGACGATTCCAGCGTACCGTCGCGATACCACCCAATCTGTGGCGCCGCTTCCATATCGTCGTCGACGTCGTCGTACGAATAGCTGATCGTGATGCGGTCGATGGTGGTGGGTTCCGCCGGGGCCAGCGCAAGATCGCTCGCGGTCGGCGGCATGTTCGCGATGGTCACGCTCTCGATCGCTTCCTCTCCGAACGCTTCGCCGTCGCTGACCACTACATGGACCTCCCATTCCTCGCCCTTCGCCGTGGCACTGGACGGGATCACCGTCGCGCCGTCGTGGACCATTTCGTGGTCGCCGTTCACATACCACTCGATGGCGGTCCCGGACTCTGTGTCGCCGTCGGGGTCGTCGTAGTCGTACTCGACGGTTAACGCGTCCTCCGTCTGCGGACTCTCCGGCGTAATGGTCAAATTCGCGATGGTCGGCGGCGCGTTCATGATGGTCACTTCCGCGTACGCCGTATCGCCATAATCGGTGCCGTCGTGCGGCTGGACGGAGACATTCCATACCTCGCCCACCGCAGTGGCGTTCGACGGTATCGTCAAGAGCCCGTCGTAAGAGGGGAGATGTGGCCCGTCACGGCGCCATTCGATGATCGTTGCGCCTTCGCTGTCGAGGTCCGGATCGAAGAACATGTAGGTCGCCGTCAGCGTGTCCGCACTGGTGGGCGACGAGGGAGTGATCTGGAGATTGCGCGCCTCGGGCGGCTGATTGAGCAGTTCGATGGTCACCGGATCGGACGCGACGAGCGCGCCGTACGAGACGCCGTCACGGGGTCGGACCTCCACATGCCACTCATCGCCGAGCCCGGTGGCGCTCGCAGGAAGCGTTGAGAGGTCGTTGTACTCCTCGACGAGCGTGCCGTTGCGGTACCACCAGATCTGCGTGCCGCTCTCCGGATCGGTCTCCGGATCGGAATAATCGTAGACGACATCGAGATCGTAATTCACATCGGCGGGGCCCGGCTCGATGCGCACATTGCTAATGCTCGGAGGGGTGTTGAGGTTGGTCCCGTCGGGCGTGGGATAATGAGAGATGAAATCGCTTGCGGGATCGTCGGTGTCGACCCCGTCCTCGGCGAGCGACAACGATTCATTGGCAGCGGGGAGATCCGCATTGGAGATCAGCCCGAGAGAATTGTTCGTATCGTCCGGGCCGGCGGCGGCGGGACCGTACTCGACGCGGTCGATCACTACCGGGTTGCCACCGGCGACCGTTGCGGCGGGATCGGCCCAGCAGAGCATGATCTCGTCCATGGCATCGTCCTCCAAGAGCGTAGTTGAATTGAGATCGATGGCCAGCCACCCGTTTGCGGGGACGGTCAACCCCGCCAGCGACGGATAGACCTCACCGTCGTCCGTGGAATTGAGACTCCAATCGTCCAGCGCGACGGGACTACCCGTGGGGTTATAGAGTTCGACCCATTCGTTCCCGATAGCGGGCGCGATCATGATCTCGTTGATCACCAACGAGGCGGGTTGGCCCGTGGTCTCATAGGTGAGGTTCAGCTCGGTGGTCTCGCCCATGGCCCAATTTGCGACCTCGTTGGTGATGTTCTCGCCCACCCAGAAGATGATCGTTTCACCGGACGATGCACCGCTCTTTTCCGTGACATCGGTATCGTCGCCGGCGACATTCAGGTAGCCATAGAGCGTTTCACCGCCCACATCCATCGTATCCAGCGAGCCGTACGGCACACCGTCGACCTCGGCGCGGACCTCCACGCCCACCGGCCCGGTCCCATCTTGCACCGTTCCGCCGAAACTATGCGGCTGCGGCGGTATCGCCGTGCTGTTGTTTGCCAGCATCAACGCTGGTACGATCAATGCAATACTGATAGAAATAACTGCTACAATTCGTTGTGACCTCATCCGCTCACCTCAATTCGGTAAATAATCCAGAAGCATTCCGACATTGGTATACCCTCGCTCGACGTTCCATATCCTCACGCGACGATGGGGAGGACCGAATCTTCCGTGGACTTGATCCAATATCCGTATTCAGGCACCATGGTCTGCAGATCGGAGAACTGTGGCGCCGCAGGATCGTAGATCTTCCAATGATCCGCAATGTCGGTCTCGTTGTAGAGATAGACCGAATCGTAGGTTCCCGCAATAGGGTCGAGCGCCGTACCGATATCGGAGGAAAGGAACGATGGATAGCCGACGAAGTTCCATCCCTCGTGCAGCGCGATAGCGATCGAGGTATGGGTCTCGCCGATCATGGGGAAAACCGCGTCCGCGTCCATGCGGACCCAGAGCGCGTCGGCGTTGGAAACCTCTTCGAGACTCGAGAACGGATTGCTCGCTTCGTACCATTTCCAGATCTCCTCACGGGTCTCGTCGTAGTGCCATGCGACATCCAAATCCTCTTCGATGGGCGCGAGATAGGATTCGATCGATGTGTTCATTAGTGTGATCGGCGTAGAGATGAGGTTCCAGCCAGCAGAGAGTTGCTGGGCGGTCTTGACCACCATATAACTCCTCTCGTCCTCGCCGATGGAGTTCTCTGCGCGTACGATGTAATAATAGGTATCGAGGTCCGACGCCGCACCGATGTCGGTGTAGGTCGTCGCCGTCAGCCCGTCCGGGGATATCTTATTCGTCGCATTCGGCTCGAAATCCGCCGAAGTCCCGCGATAGACATTGTACTGGTCCACAGTGCCGAACGACTCCTCCCATTGGAGCACGACGTCGTCGCCGTTGGCGGCGATGCGCGCGGTGAGATTGCCCGGCGAGGTCGGCGGTGTGACCTCGAACCAGTTGATCATGCGCTGGAGACAGTCGAGGATATCCTCAAGATAATAGAAATAGGCGAAATCGGCGGCAAAGAAGATCGATTTGTAATCCGTCGTGTCCTTATGGAGCGCGCTGAAGGTGCCGGCGCCGTCCAACCCATAGATGGCGCCGGTGCCGCCGCTGGCGACGGTATTGATCTGGTCGGTATAATCACCGTCGTCCGTGCCGGTCTCGTAATTGATCCCGTCGGCCCATGTCCCGGGGACACCCTCCATCGGAGTGGGTATACCATAATCTTGCAGAACTGCCTCCACCGCCATGTAATCGTACATGAAATCACCGCTACTGAAGGTCGCTTCTGGCAATTGGTCGATGCCGTAGATGACATCGGACCCGATCAAAAGGAGGTTCTGCGTGTCGAGACCGCCGCTATCGTCGAGATAGTTCGCCAGCTCCGCCCGATCCGTCTCCGTCAGCGTATCGCCGTCGGTATATTGCCAGCCGCATGACCAGATCACGAGCTTGTAATCGTTCATCGTCCGTGCCGCCGGACCGTTCGCATCCACATTGGGGACGGTATAGGTATCGTAGGCGATACCGGCTTGGTCGAGCTGCGGGAGGACGATCACTTCGTTCCAGTTATGGGTCGTCGCGCCCACCGCATCGTCGTCGACGAAAAGGATCGGCGCGGTACCCGTCTTCGGCCGCAACGAGAAATCGATCCCGTTCAGGTCGATATCCGGATGATAACCCACATTCCGTTTCTTGACCGTCTTATACCCTTCGGCTTTACAGACGATATCGTAGTTGCCTTCGACGATGCCGGTCACATGGTATGCGCCGCTCGCGTCGGTCCGCAGTTCGTCGTAGGTGAGATAGACCGGGAAGAACCCGCCGGCCTCGTTCGTCTGGATCGTCGCGTCCGCGATAGGCGCGCCGGTATCGCGATCGGTCACTACGCCGCTGATCGCCGTGCTCGGGAGCGCAATATCCTTCCCGGTGGCGATCGTATCACTCGATACCGATACCTGGCTCGAATAGTTCGTCGCTACATATCCATAATCGCGCCGGAACGATGCCTGGACGATATAGGACACCGACGGATCGAGATTGTCGAGCACATAGTAGCCCGTGGCGTTGGAGGTGGTCGCACCGTAGCGTACCGTCGGGTCCGACGCGTCGTAGCATGAGACATAGATGCCCTGCATTGGCGTGCCGAACTCGTCGGTGATCTGGCCGGAGATACCCGCCGTGGGGGTGGTGATGAACCGGTCTGCATCGAAATGGTAGTTCGTCCCGACCATCCAGTTCGTGATATTGCAGATCAGCTCGTACTGCTGCAGCTCCATAAAGGTGCCGGACATGAGCATGGGCCAGATCGCGTAGGCGTAGAACCAGTCCTGATACATCTGGACCGTGTGACCGTTCACCGCCGTGCTCTGGATCGCGTTGCCCAGCGAGCTGTCCTGCATATCGTAGGTATAGACCACATCGGACATCTGCTCGTCCACGGCGATGCTGAGCCGCATATAATCGAACTCCACCACCGGTTGGGCAATACCCGTTTGCGTATTTGCGACCCGTATCTGGAGCGTTCCGATCTCGCTCCTCGAGAATGTCTCGGGGAGCTCCACCGAATCCTCGGTATAGGTCGCCGAGGCGGTGAGCTGCAGCCCGGTATCTTGCCAACTGCTTCCGTCGTAATATTCGATAGTATCGTCGGCCGTGTAGGCACCGGAGGTGCGATAGCGTGCGGTGAGCGTCAGCGTCTGTGCGCCGGTATTCGGCACGCCGGTGAGCGACCACTCGTTGAGCTCCACGGTCTCATCCTTGGCGACATCGTAACTGGTGCCGCCGACCCCTTCTTCGAACTGGATAGAGGAGAGGTCGGAAGGTGACGATCCGCTCTGGCCAGTGGGATAGAGGGGGAGCGTATCCGCGATGCGCATGGCGTCGGCGATGATGCCGATCCATTGCGAGACATCGAGATCGTCGGTGCCGTTGAACGCGAGATCGCCCTGACCCACCTGCGTCGAATCCACGCCCTCTTGGCCATCCTGGTCGATCCAATAATCTTGTATCGCGGACCCGCCGGTGATATCGTGCGCGTCGGTGCCGCCGCCGGTCGGACCGGTGCCGTTGACGAGTGTGAACGGCGATTGCTGCGTGAATGAGGGGTGCTGCGGCTGCTGCACGGCGGAATCGTGCTGGAAGGTCGTGAGGAACCGTTGCTGGTACCAGAGCTTGAACGCGGTGGCGTCGCCGCCCTCGTCGTTCGGGTTCTGCGTGCTATTGTCGGTCCAGGCGTCGAACCCGCCGTCCATGGCGATGTAGAAGAGATTGCCGTTGCCGTTGTCGATATAATCGTCGATCATCTCTTGGTCGCTCATCCCGCTCTCGCCCCAGGGCGTGCTGTTGATCGTCTCGGTAAAGACGCCGCCAGCGTCCCAGATGACGAGGTCGTACTCCGTATTCTCGCCCCATATGGACGAGTTCGCGTCGCGGAGGTTTTGCGACCAGTTCTCCGCCACCCATGATGAATGATAATCGAACGCGAGGTCCACCGTCTTCAGCGCCTCGGGGACGAACTCCAATAGACTCCCGTCCTGGATGTAGAGTATCTCCTCATCTTGCGCGGGGGCGGTATGGAAATGATAATCCTGTCCGTTGTTGTCCTCGATCTGGAGGTTGCCGGCCATATCCCAGGAGAGGATATAGAGCTGATAATCGGTGTCCGGAAGGATGAATTCATAGCCCTCCTTCATGCCGAACCCATAATACCCGTGATCGGAGAAGGTATCGAGCACATAGCCCGGGAAAAAATAATCGCGATAGTACCAGGGGAGGATGTAATAATGCGGATCACCCGCCTTCTTGAGCGCGACATCGTTGACGATCATCTCGTCGGCGGCCCAGCGAAGCGAAAAGGTCTGACGACCGATATCCATGAACTTCACATCGTGCACATCCGGCGGCACATCGTCAAAATAAGCACTGACCGTCAGCGTCTGCTGGGTAGGATAGAGGTCCTGGTATTCGATGGTCAGCTCTTCGTAACGGGTCTCGTACTCCTTTACCTTCAGCGTGGTCGCGTTATGGGTCGTATATGAGATCCGAATGTCGCCCGTAAAGATCTTGGTATCGTTGCCGGTCTCGACGAGTTCGACAAAGACGCCCTGGGTATCCACCGTACTGGTCACCTTCACCCTGTTTGCGGGGATGACATCCGGTGCATTCGGGTCCAGCGGCGCGGTGTCCGGATCGTCGGGAAGCGAATCGATGACGCCGATAGTGGTACTGCGCTCACGGACGAACCCGTAATAGTTCGAATCGTTGAAGAACGGCTTGCCCGTGCCGGCGGCGACGCCGGAGACGACGAGCGCGAAATCTTGGCCCGAGGGCGCGTTGGCGGCGTTGACCGAGATCTCGTAGGTCGTCCCGGCCGTGGGCGACTGGACGAAGACGGACTCGACATTGTTGAGCGAGTCCTTCGTCCCGCCGGTCTGCGAATACTGGCCGTCCATCAACCCGTAATTGCCTTTGTAGGTATTGGTGCCGTCGGTGACGGTGAGATCGAGATCGTTCACCAGTGCGGGCGACGCTGACGCCGCCGCGGCGGGGTCGGACCAAACCAGCGCGATCTTCAGCGCGCTCTGGCCGGTGGCCGATACTTTCCATGTCTGTGAGGTCTCGCCGGTGGAGAGGCTGCTCACCTGGTTCTCGTCGAGCATGAAATGGTTGACGCCGATATCGAACACATTATCGAGGTTCACCTGTCCCCAGCCGGTCTTATGCCGATCGTCGGCGGTGGTGACGGGGAGTTGCTCCGCGTCGGCGATGAGGATCGCCTTGAGGAGCGCGGCGGAGGGTTCGCCGTCGGAGTCGTAGTTCTCGAAGTACCCGTCGCGGTACGCCTCGACGATCGGGCCAGAGGCGCCGGCGACGATGGGAGACGCGGCGGAAGTGCCGCCGAAATCGTCGTCCGTGTAATCGCCATTGCTGTATCCGCCAGGGCCGCCCTGTGCGGTACCGGGGCCGCCCTGGATATCGGCGGTGGTGATCGACGATGTCGACGCGACGAGGTCGGGTTTCAACCTCCCGTCCTCGGCGGGGCCGTAGGTGCCGCTGCTGCCCGCCCATGCGTCGTCGGAGAGCGAAGTAGTGCCCTGGTCGCTCATTCCGCCGACGGTGACGGCGTTCTTCGCCACTTCTTTATCGCCCATATCGTTCTGGCCGGTATTGCCCGAGGCCATGAACACGAGCACATCGTGGTCGATCACCGCGCTATCGACATCCGCGGCGTCGGCACCGTAGGTATTGTCGCCCGTGGCGCCGTAGCTGTTGGAATGGACCCGTGCGCCGTACGATTTCGCGTCCTGGACCGCTTGGTAGATGCCCTGCCAAGCGGGGGTGGGCTCGCCGCCGACGAGTTCGATCTCCTGCACCACGAGGTCGGAACCAGGCGCCATGCCCGGATAGCTCGGGTTCGCGCCCTTCGCGGCGAGGATGCCCGCGACGCAGGTGCCGTGACCGCGGATATCGCCGTTGTTCTGGTTATCGTAGAGGTTCGCCACGATCTTGCCCTCGAACTCGGGGTGATCGCGGTCGATGCCGGTATCGGCATAGGCCAGCACCACACCGGACCCGTTGTAGCCGTAGTTCGTCACGGCGCGTTGCGCGCCGGTATAATCAGTGATGAGGTCCATGTATGGCTCAGGGGTCTGATACGGTTGGATCCAGCTCGTCTCCGAACGCGACGCGATGTCGCGCACCATGCGTGCGGGGAGCACCGCCCGGAGCGCGAGGTGCTCGATGCCGGTGACACGCCCGCCGAGCGCTTCGATACGGTCCATGAGTAACGCGAGGTTCGCGTCGAGGTCTAACCGCGCTTCGGGGCGCATCGTCGATTTGAAATGGTCATACGCGTCGTTATTGCGGAGGCGGTCGTTGAGTTGTGAGCGGCCGGCGGCGTCGTACGGATGCTTCATCCCGTTCTCGTACTCCACCACCGGTACCGAGAGATCGTTGGGGAGGCGCTTGAGCGGTGCGTTCGGGTCGAGGCGTTCCTTCATGGGGTTCTGAAGCATCTCCAAGGTCTGCTGTGGGAGCGAGCGCGCCTCCAAGCCGGCGAGCATTTTTTCACCAATATTCTGTCCCGCCTCGAACACACTGATCTTGAGTGAGACCTCGTTCATATCGTCATCATCATGATCCAGTGTCTCGAGGAGGCCCGGCGCGATCTTGTATGCGGGATGCATCGGTCCGATCCATCGCACACAGCGGAGATCCTCAACATCCTGAATGGCCTCGGCGTCCGCTTCGATAATATAGCTGTAATCGGGGAGATAATCGTGGATCGTGACATCGAGCTCGGCCAGTGCATCGTACCATTGCTCGAGGACGGGGCCGCGGAACTGGACGATGTAGACGCCGTTGGGCTCGCTCAGTCGCAGGTCACGTGGGATCTCAGGGGTCGCTTCCAACGGGTCAAAGGTTGCGTACTTCATTTTGAGAAGCACGGGATCGGGGGTATCTACTTGATCTTTTTTCGAAGAGGCGCTATCGTACCCAGTCGGCAACACCGCCAGCAGTCCCGGCGAGACAAGACAGCATACGATAGCCAGTGCGGCAAAGAGTCGCACCCGGTCGTGATGATCATCGTTCGAAAACGAGCGGTTAGAAAAAAACCAAAAAGAGCGTTTTCCCATGGAAGGTCCTCCACATTCTTCAAAAGATTGACTGAAAAGGGTATAGATTATTGAGTCGGAACGGAATTTGTATGGATGAAGGGGTACTTATAATTTCGGGGCTGGAGCGGCAGAGGGCCACATATCTGCATTATCGGGGGTTTTGCGCGTCGAGCTCACCGATCAGATAGACCGATCGCGCATCGACGATCTCGACCCTTTGCCTCGTCCCGATCAGCTCCGTACGGAGGATATCGTGATGATCGAAAACCACTACACGATAGTTCTCATCGCGGCCGATCATCGTATGGGTCCCACGCTTCCCGCGCTTCGTCACCAGCACCTTCAGGGTCCGACCGATAAAACGTCGGTTCCGCTCCTCGCTTATTGCAAAGCGTAGCGCGGTCAACCGCCGGGAGCGCTCCTTCACATGGCGTGAGACGAGCTGGTCGGCCATCGCCGCGGCCCTCGTCCCCGGCCGAGGAGAAAAACGCGTGATATTGACGATGTCCGGTGCCAGTTCCTCGATCGCATCGATCGTCGCATCGAAATCGGCCGCAGTCTCACCGGGGAAGCCCACGATGACATCGGTGGCGAGGGTCAGTTCGGGAAACGCCGACCGGAACGCTCGCACCACCGCCACATAATCATCGATCGTATACCGCCGCCCCATGCGCTCGAGGACAGGGTCGGAACCGCTCTGGAGCGGGAGGTGGAGGAACCGAAAGACACGCTCATGGCCGTAGGCCGCGATGAGCGGGTCGAGGACCGCGAGGGCGGTATCCGGGTCCATCATCCCCACCCGCAAATTATACTCACCTTCCAGCGCAACGAGTGCGTCGATCAGCGCCGGCAGCCGCACCACATCGCTGCTCGTATCACCTTCATCGCCATGCTCACGCCCGTACGAGGCGGTATCCTGGGCGGTGAGCTGGAGCTCACAGGCACCCTCTGCGAGCAGTGTGCGGGCGCGCTCAACCACCCACTGCACCGGCCGGCTGCGTAACTGGCCACGGGCGAGCTTCGTGATGCAATAGGCACAGTTGCCCATACACCCGGACGCGATAGGGACGATGCCGATCGCGGTCTCGATGGTGCATGGCGTGGGCGCGCTCGCCGAACGGTGCAAGGCCGTGCCATCGACTTTTGACGAGGCGATGGAGGCGAGCAGCGAGGGGAACGATGCGAGTTCGGACGGAGGGAGGAACGAGAGTTGGTCCTTCGCAGCGTCCACCGCCGTGGCGATCGACTCCCGCTGCACCGCCGCCATACATCCTGCGACGATCACGGGCCGACCGGTGGAGACGAGGGCGGAAATACGCTTCAGCATCCGCCGCTCGGTGGTGCCGATCACCGTACAGGTCGCGATCACATGGAGATCCGCGTCAGCCGCCTGGTCGGCACCAAGCACCCGATGGCCAGCCTCGTCGGCCCGCTCTTCAAGAAGCTTTGCCTCACCGCGGTTGAGCGTACAGCCATATGCCTCGAAATGGATCTGCATAATATCAAATCAAATAAAATCAAATAAAATCAAATAGAATCAAATAGAATCAGATAAGATCAGATCGAACCGGATCAGATCCTGTCGTACCAAACGGAAAAGGAGCATCCTTCAGCAGTCAATACACCCAGCGCTCCGAAATACCAAATATTTTTCTATCCCCTCCCCGTTGCGGTCCCATCTCCTCAGCCCGCTCTGTTTCCATTTCTCGTTCTCTTGTTCATTTCCGTTGTGATATATATGCACCTCACGCAAGAAGAAGAAGCGATGCTCGCCGGAGAAGAGGGGGCGGGCGTACAACTGGCCATGCGGCTCCTCGTCAACCTCGGTGAGTTCTACCACGCACCGCGGCTGATCGAGGTCGCTTCGGCCCAGATATCCGGCGTCTCCTACAAGACCGGTGGCGAAGGACTCCTCGATATCCTCGAGGAACTCGACGAGGGTCGCGCGCGGGTGCGCGTGCCCGCCTACCTCAATCCCGCCGGAATGGACCTCGAGCACTGGGAAGCCATGGGCATCCCCGCCGCGTTCGCTGAGAAACAGCTCGAGATCATCGAGCACTATACCAACCTCGGCGTGCTCCCCACATGTACCTGCACCCCGTACCTCGTCGGGAACATCGCAAAGCTCGGCGATCATCTCGCATGGAGCGAGTCGTCCGCCGTGGCGTTCGCGAACTCGTACTTCGGCGCGCGAACGAACCGCGAAGGCGGCATCTCCGCCCTCGCCAGCGCCATCGTCGGCAAAACACCATTATTCGGGCTGCACCGGCTCGAGAACCGTCTCCCGCAGGTCCACGTGAAGGTCAAGTGCGCGCTGGAACCGGGCGACCACGCGCTCATCGGTCACTATATCGGCCGGGCCTCCTCTTCCAAGATCCCGTATTTCCAGGGGCTCAAGATCGAGCGGGCGTCCCAGATCAAAGCGTTGGGTGCAGCAATGGCCGCCTCGGGCGCCGTGGCACTCTTTCACATCGAGTATGTCACGCCCGAGTATAAACTCTATATGAAAGAGAATATTGAAAAGAAGATCACGATCACCGCGGAGGATCTGAGGCGGTTGCGCACCAGCTTCCGACCGTTGACACTCCCCGACCTCGTCGCCGTGGGGTGTCCGCACGCTGATATCGAAGAGATCGGCGCTATCGCGCGCCAGCTCGAAGGGAAGACCGTCGACCCCCTGGTCAAGTTCTGGATCTTCACCGCTGCACCCGTCCTCGCCGTGGCGACCCGCGCTGGGTATCGCGACATCATCGAAGCGGCGGGCGGGAAGCTCTTCTGTGATACCTGCATGGTGGTAAGCCCGCTGGCGGAGATAGGCATCCAGTCGGTGGTGACCAATTCGGCCAAGGCGGCACATTATCTCCCATCCATGAACAAGACCGAGGCGTCATGTTGTTCCCTGGAGGAGTGCATCCAGATCGCATTAGAAGGTAAGCTGCCTTCCTCTCTCGATCAAAAGGAGGTGAGCTGAGATGACGCGACTCGTTCTCACCGGTGAGGGGCTGCGCGGGCTGAGCGAACCGAAGGTCTCCGGCGAAGCGCTCCTCTGTCCGGACCCGATCTCGTTCCTCGGCGGCGTGGATCCCGAGACCGGGCGCGGCATCCAACAGGGTCATCCACTTCAGGGACGCTCGGTCGCGGGCAAGGTCCTCGTCTTTCCAACCGGCTGCGGGTCCACCGTGGGCAGCTACGTGCTCGTCAATCTCAAGCGCAACGGCGTTGCACCCGCCGCCATCGTCAACCAGGAGACGGATGTGGTCGTCCTGATCGGTGCGGTGCTCGCCGATATCCCACTCGTCCATCGCTTCGATGCCGATCCCCTCGAAAAGATACCGGATGGGGCGACGGTCACGGTGGATGCGCGACGCGGGACCGTTGCGGTGGAGACCGATGAGAGAGCTGGCGCGACGCCGTCATCATCATGAGGTGAAGAAGAGTCGATCGCCGCAGTCGCCGATACCGGGGAGGATATAGCCTTTTTCGTCCAGTTGTTCGTCGACGCTGGCGCAGTAGATGTCCACATCGGGATGGGTCTCTTCCACTGCGCGAAGTCCTTCGGGCGAGGCGAGGATGCAGAGGAACTGGAGCCGATGCGCGCCCTTCTCCTTCAACATATCGAGCGCAGCGGTGACCGAACCGCCGGTGGCAAGCATAGGATCGAGTACGACCACGAGCGACCCATCCAGCTGCGGGAGCTTGCAATAATATTCCACCGGTTCCAGCGTCGCATGGTCGCGATAGAGGCCAATGAAGCCGACCTTCGCATGCGGGACCATGCTGAGGAACCCGTCGAGCATCCCCAAGCCGGCACGAAGGATCGGCACCACGGTCAGCGCTTCGTCGAGCACCTCCACCGTTGCGGGTGCCAGCGGCGTCTCGATCTCCACAGTGCGCGTTTTCAGAGCGCGCGTCGATTCATAGAGCATGAGATAGGTGATCTCGTGGACGATCTCGCGGAACAGCCAAGAATCAGTGGTCTTATCACGGATCTGCGTGATCTTATGCTGGATGAGCGGATGGTTCATGATCGTAAGGTTTGCATCGGCCACCATGATCACCGGAGTGAATTGGGTTGGATAAAAAGGAATCTGGCAAATGGGGGCGGAAATTTAAAAATATTCTCCCCACGCGCCCAAACGCGACGGAGGGCGTGAAGATGTCACTCGCGGGCGCGTTGATCGGCGAGAATGCTCCCACCTATTGCAGAAAAGCGAAGCACGCTGCGTCGGTGGAACAGAAGAAGAGAGTGATGACGGGGTTGGATGGTCGATGATGGTCGATGATGGTCAATGATTGCAAATGACGCTCAATCATCTCCCATCGTCTCGATATCACTTTTGATCCGTTGGACGATCAACGCAGCCATGGTCGGTCCGACGATATGGTCCAGCTCGCGTTTGATATTCGAACAGAGCGAGGCAAGAGCGCGGGCTTCCGACGCGTTCGAAGCCGGAGGAGCACCAGTCATATGCTCGAGCTTCTCGACTTCCACCGCCACGAACTGCTCGGCGAAATCGCCCATTAATGCCTGAAGGTGTGAGGCAATGATAGAGAGCGCCCCATGAGCCTCTCCTACTTGAGATTCGATCGATGACAACTAATACATCCCCCTCCAGAAAGACGGTTCTGCTCGGTCCTCCTCTGGATAAGAATATGAGCGTACTGGAAGGTTTTAAACTTTCTGTCCCTCCGTTACGGGCCAGAGCTGGTAAGGAAGAGTTCCTACTATTAGTACTTCGAGATGGCGTTAGTGGATGCGAAAATCGAGAACGGTATCGAATGGAGGAGGCGCATGAGGCGATGGGCCTACACATGCCTGTGCCTGCCGTACGAGCGCGTCTGACCGACGGGCTGTGAGAAAGACAAGCAGCGTTCCTGGACGGTCTGGTGTGAGGGGGCTAACCGATTTGACCGGGCACGACGGGCGCCATCTGCGGCGCTGGCGCGGTGGCAAAGATATCGGCGATCTTGGAACGAATGAGTGTCTGGGTATAGGCGTTCATCTCGGAGAGGATGAAGATGATGCGATCGTTGCTCATACGCGAAAAGAAGATCATATTGTCGTTCTCGGCGAGGAATTCCAACGCTTCGTTCAGCGTTTCGCGATATTGTTCAAAGGCAGCCATCGCCTCTTCGCCGGAGTCGAAACTCAAACGGACCAGTTCGCTGTACGAACTACATTCCTCCTCATGGTGGAGCATTCGTGCGATGGGGTCGATCTCTTCGTAAAAGATGCGCCGGGAAAGTGCCACAAGATCGCTGTAGCGTGGATGGTACGCCTTTGTAAATGTCAACAATAGATCGTAGGAACGGTACTCTTCGTAATATTGCTCGACCTCGTCGCCGCGTGCCATCGCCTCCGCCGCGCAGACCGCGACCTCGACCTGAGCGAGGAGGTTCTTCTGGAGGACGCGTTTGATGAACGGCTTGTAGAGAAGATGCTTCTCCGTGAAGGTGAGCAATTTCGGTACCTCGCAAAGGCCGTTCCTGATCTCTGCGACAACTTCACGCCTGATCAGTTCGCGATTGCTCATATATTCCCTCTATTCTTTCGTGATATTTATACCTTTATGTGCCATCGAGCTATTCGTTCCATCGCTTCCTGTAGCGTACGAAAGCATGAGCGAGAATTTGAACATGAATGTGAAACCGAAAAGTGGATGAGCTGCCAACGCATCAGATTTGGACGGTGATGCCCAGTTCGTCCGCCAGTTCTTTGTAACGATTCCTGATGGTTACTTCGGTCACGCCCGCGATATCGGCCACCTCGCGCTGGGTACGGCGCTCGTGGAGGAGGATCGAGGAGATATAGATCACCGCCGCCGCGATACCAGTGGGGCCACGGCCGGAGGTCAGCTCACGTTCGTCCGCTTGCTTGATCAGTTCCGAGCACTTGGCCTGCACCTCGCTGGACAGTTTCAGCTCCGAACAGAACCGCCCGATATAATCCAACGGCGAGGTCGGCATGAGCTTGAGCTTCAACTCGCGGGTAATGAACCGGTAGGTGCGACCGATCTCCTTACGCCCCACGCGCGATGCCGCTGCGATCTCGTCTAAGGTCCGCGGTACGTTACATTGCCGACAGGCCGCATAGAGCGACGCCGTCACCACGCCCTCGATGCTCCGACCACGGATCAGGTTCTTCTGGACCGCTTTACGATAGATCATCGCCGCCGTCTCACGAACGGTGCGCGAAAGACCCATCCCCGACGCCATTCGGTCCAGTTCGGAAAGCGCGAAGGTGAGGTTGCGTTCGGTGGCATTGCTCACTCTCACCCGGCGCTGCCACTTCCGGAGCCGATAGAGTTGCGCGCGATTCTTCGTCGGGATACTCTTCCCATATGAGTCCTTGTTCTTCCAGCCGATCTCGGTGCTCAAACCTTTATCATGGATACGATAGGTCATGGGCGCGCCGGTCCTGGCACGTTTCTCGCCCTGTTCCGCATCGAATGCGCGCCATTCCGGCCCATGGTCGATGAGGCGCTCATCGAGCACCAGCCCGCATTCCTCGCAAACCAGCTCGCCGCGTTCATAGTCACGTATCAGATGCGAGCTGCCACACTCAGGACAGCGATTGATCTGTTCGATCTTGGTTTTTTCCCCCATTTCATCACCAACGGATTTCATGATAGGCGATAGGGTACGACCCACCGTGCTCGAACGATCGGGGCAACCAGAATTTCGTCTGATCTACAGCGTTCCAACCACCGGAGCGCAGAATTGGGCCGTAACTGGCATCTCCATACGCCAAGATATTAATCCTTGCGCAAATTATAAGTATTGCATCAATTACATAGCATTCGTGCTATATAGTCCTTAGGGTGGCTCACGGTCGGTTAACAATAGTTAAATAAATGTTGGGACATCGTATCGCTCAACCCGGCACTCCTTCCAATTACAGGAGAGACGACCGATCGGATTGTGAAACTGATGGCCCGCAGATCTTGCGCGCAGAACCCCCGAGGAAATAGAGACGACGGCACCGGAATGGATGTGCATATCCGGATACTCGGCGCACTGGAGCGACCGGATGGCCGGACTGCGTTCACCGTTCGTGTTCCCCTGGCATCCACGGTACGATCGACACTGGAACGATTGGGCTATGAGCGGAGGCATATTCGCTTTATCGTAGCACTGATCGACGACGCACGTGTTACGCACGACCATATCCTCCAGCCGGGAAGTGAACTCACACTCATGCTCCCGGTAGGGGGTGGTTGAGATGGAATCGGAAGGAATGGAATGGGATGGGCACGCCGCAGTTGCACCATACTCTATCGTTATCTATCAGTCCCACCAGTCCCACCAGTCCCACCAGTCGCATTTCGAGAGCGTTGGAAGATTACATATCCCTCGCCGTTGATGCTCGATGCTCGCCCGATACAAAACTATAAATAGTAGGCATACATTCCATCATCTCAACCAGAAGTGGTAGGACGGCCATAGCGGCGGGGCCACACCCGGTCTCATCCCGAACCCGGAAGTTAAGCCCGCCAGCGTTCCTGTTGGTACTATAGTGCGAGAGCCTATGGGAAGGCGGGATCGCTGTCCGCCACTTCCTACCCAATTTTTTTTGCCAATTCCGACCGGTAAGAGTATGACTGTTATGAACACCTCGTAGCGGCGTTGGACGGTATCGAGGGAAACGGCGGCCTCTCAACTGTCCATTCCATTACCGAAACTCTTATTTAGAGCAAGCATATTGCTCATTTTCGACCGAATCCGCCAGTAATGGAGAGATCCCGTGGAAGCCTATCAGAGCGAAACGTTAGAAAAGATATCGAAACTGCATTCTTCCGTCAACGATATGAAAGATGCCTACGAGGCCGGGAAGTGCGATGCAGTCATATTTCTTATGGAAAGCACGAAAGAGTCGCTCGAAAAGCTCATTCCCAATTTGCAGACGCAAGAGGACCTCAAGAAGGCGGGGTCGATGCTGGATCATGCCGAAGGCATCAATATCGCCGTGGGCGATCAACGGGAACTCTACGACAAAGCACTCGAAAAGTTCCAGGCGGAGGATTACAAAGCGGCGAAAAACTACGCCGAAACGGTGGCCAACGATATCAACACCGGCCTCGTCGACCTCACCACCACCTTCATCGAATGGGCGAAGGAAAAAACGAAAGCGCTCGATGAAATGGGGTTCGCGTCCGACGAACTCAACGACGCCATCGGCAACGCGAGCGACGCAGTGGGCCGCGACGAACATTTTGAAGCACTCAACGAAATGCTCATGATCAAGGCCGAACTCCAACGTCTATTGGGCGAACTCGATACGCTCAAACGCGGCGCAACGATCTTCCAGGAGCGGTTTGATGAAGAGCGCGAGGAGTTCGAAGAGAATAAGGACAAATATCATGAGGCGGGGCGGTCGCTGATCGAATATCATATCGATATCGGCAGCCAGACGCTTTCCGAACTCGATGAGGCGGTGACGGAGAACGACTGGGAGAAATGCAGGGAAGTCTCCACCTCGGTGGAGGGGTTCCTCGACAACCTCTCGCAGTATAAGACGGTGAGCAAGCAACTGTACGACGCGGAGCAAGATATCTTCGACCTCGAAGCGGGCCGGTTCGACATCAGCGAACCGAAAGCGTCGTTCGACGCCGCCGTCGAAGCGTTGAAGCGCGAGGATTTCGACGAAGCGCAACGGCTCGCCGAAGAGATCTGTACGCTGACCCAAAGCTCGAAGAAGCTGCTCAACGCCGAAGAATTGATCATGACCGCCGACGAGATGCTCAAACTGATGGAGATCCAAGATATCGATACGGGCGAACTCCGCGACAACCTCGAGCAGATCCAGAATATGCTGGCGCAAAATGAAGGGAAAGATGCGATCTCGCTCTTGGAAGAAACCAACAATAAGATCCAGGAACTGGCGAAAGAGCACATCGACGATATCAACGCCGGCGCGATGCAGCGGCTCCAAGAGGCACAGAAGGTCGTCAATGCGGATGATGCCGAAATGATGTTCTTCAATGCCCAGACCGCGTTGGAGAACGAGGACTACGAAACGGCGCTGGAAACCTTCACCCAGTTCGGCCGCGAGCTGGCGAGATCGCTGGAGGGCGGTGAGGCGGACATTAGCATCAAGTTCGAGAACGATACGCTCAAGCCCAACGCCTGGAGCCGCGAGAAGATCTTCGTCAAGAACGATGGTACGGTCCACGCCAAGAATGTGGAACTGGACATCTCCGGACCGGTGCAAGTGATGCGCCTCAACCCCATCGGGCTCCTCCCCGCCAACGGTCAGGTCTCCATGGAGATCGCCATCCATTTCAAGGGCGCGGGGTCGGTACCACTCGATATCACCGCGAAATACAATAATGCGCTGACCGACGAGGAAGAGACCTCGCGCGTCCAGCTCTGGGTCGACGTCGGCAGCTAGCTGAGAGGGGCGGGAAAGGCATTATAGATACTCCGCTGTAAAACTCAAAACCATGAGCACGAGTTCTGAGCTCGGAGCTCTGAGCCATGAGCGGCCGACAACGCTACGCGGGCTTCCAGATCGTCTTTATCTTTTTCTGAATAGTACCAGCCCGCCGCGCAACTCCCTATACGCAATGCAAGCGGACACGACGGCGCTGGGGGGGGGGTTATGCCATATCGCCTTCGGCCCCTCGCCGGTCGGCCTTTTTGCTTTCCGCGTCACCCTCCACCCCGATCCTACCGCTGCATCCCGATCGCCTCGTTCTTGCGTCGCAGGTTCGAGAAGGTCTCAGGGAGTTTTTCTTCACCCCGCAGCACCTTCGTGCTCAGTTCGGGCGAGATATGATTGATATAGAGCCCGGTCCCCCATTCGAACCCCGCCACGCGGAGCAGGCGCGGCATGATACCGACATGCCAGTGATAGAACGGATAGCCGCCGCCGTCACAGGGTGAGGTGTGGAAGATCATATTGAACGCCGGGTTTTGCAGGTGGACATTGACGGCCACGAATACCTCTTTGAGGATGACGGCGAAATCGTCGCGCTCCTCGTCGTCGATGCGCTCGAAGAACGGCTCATGTCGTTTGGGAAGGATCCAGACCTCGAATGGAAAGCTCGCCGCATAGGGACAGATCGCGACGAAACGGTCGGTCTCGGCGACGATGCGCTCGCGCGCGTCCAGCTCATGATCGATGAGCGTATCGAAAATGCACTTCCCACCCTGGAGCATATAATAGCCCTCCGCGCCGCGCAGCTCATCCATGATCAAGCTCGGGATCATCGGTGTGGCGATGATCTGCGAGTGGGTATGATAGACCGATGCGCCCGCTTCGAACCCGTAATTCTTGAACACGATAACGAACTTATAGCGCTGGTCGGCCGATAGCGCGAGATAGCGATCACGATAGGCGTTGATCACTTCCCGGAGCTGGCCTTCGGAAAGGTCTGCGACCGATCTATCGTGCTCCGGCGTCTCCACGATCACCTCGTGCGCACCGACGCCGTCCATCCGGCTATAGATCTGGTCGATGCGCAGGTTCGCTTCACCGCCGGGATCCAGTGAAGGATATTTATTGGCGAAGCACCGCACCCACCACCCCGGTCGATCCGGCTGGGTATTCGGCTCGCGATAGGCGAGGATCTCCGGCGGCGTCATCGACTCGTTCCCCGGACAGAATGGACAATGG
>CAZSUE010000004.1:0-24484 GCA_964609045.1 uncultured archaeon
AACGGGCAGACCGCTGGACGCAGATGTCGTGATCTGGTGTGCGGGCGTTCGCGTGGATACCGGCATTTTCTCCGATATCATGCAACCACGGACGATCCGACCCCAAAACGGCCTTCGGGTGCGATCGACTTTGCAAATGAAGGGTGAGGCTCACATCTTTGCCGGTGGCGATTGCGCCGCGCTCGGTGAGGAGAAGACGGCCCAGAACGCAAAGCGGCACGCGGCGGTGATCGGCACCAATATCCTCAATCTCCATCGCGGTGCGCCGCTTGTCGAATATCCCGCCTCGCCTGGCCCCATATTAATCAGCCTGGGTGAGCGTCAGGGGCTCTTCGTCTACCGGCATTTCCTCGCGCCGGGCATCGTCCCGGGAACGATGAAACGGTTGCTTCGCTGCTATCTGATGTGGGAGAAGCGCTGAGTCTGAGTAATCCATCCATGTCAGAGCTTCGAGCCGCCCCGCGCCCGATAGTGCCAGTATATAGCTTTTCTTCGCAAGATCTAAATAGCACACCGCTCGCGCCACGGGCGGTCCGTTTTCCCACCGGCGATCATGGCGCGACGAGCGAGTACTCATCGAGCGTCTTCGCGAGGTACGCAACGAGGTCGTCGGCGACCTTCCACAGCCCCTCCGGATGCTCGTGGTAGACGGCCCAAGGCGCGCCGGGCGTGGTGGGCACGAGCCCGACGATATCGGCGGAGGCGTAGACCTCGTAGAGGAGCGCACGATTCTCCAAGAGCGCGATCTTGGTCTTCAGCTCTTCGAGCTGTTCGATCTCCCACGCATCCTCGGAAAGATAGCCTTCCTCACGCTCCTCCTCGATCCGTGTGGCCTCGTCACGATACATCTTCAACGCGCCGAAGCCGCCGTCGCCGGCCTCGAGGCGGAAGCATTGCTCGCGGAGGAAACGCGCGGGCGAGCCGCCGGGGTGGGGGTCGATATGTTCCACGACCAGCTCTTCGAGCGCATCGCATGCGGCACGGAAATACGTATACTGCGGACACTTGCGTGTAGGGGGCCAGTTCTGTGCCCCAAGCCGCTTGAGCGTCGATCGCGCCCCTGTAAGGACCGCCTCGTCACCCAAGGTCGCGATCAAGCGGAGGAGTGCGTCGTCGATCTTCTGGATGTAGAATTGCGGCTCTGCCCGTGGGGTGACCTCCAGTTTTTCGACGCCGGTGGGCGCTTTCGTTCCCTTGGGCTCGGGAAGGCGTCGAGAATACGATGCCAGTTGCTGCGCGATCTGTTCGAAGGAACTGAAGATCGGCGGTGGCGGCATGGTCGGATGAGAGAGCCAGCGGTCCCAATCCTTCCAGCGTGCACCGGCGAGGAGTTCGAAGAGCGACCGGCGCTCGTCGAGGTCGGCGGGCGTGACGACGTGTTCGACCCCCAGCTCCTCGATGACCGCGGAGGGCTCCCGCTCGTCCTCGTCATGGTACAGCGCCTTTTCCACCGCTTTTATCGCGCCCTCGTATTCCTCCACCAGTGGGTAGAGGACGAAGGCGAGCGCGCGGAGGAGCCGGTCGATCGCGCTGGTGGGCGCGCCGTAGAGGAGACCGTAGCCCTGGAAGCTGGTGCCGCCCCATTTCCCGGCGAGGACCTGGTTGTAGCGAGGCTCGAACTGCCAACGCGAGAGTCGGCCGCCGTAGCGGTCGGCGAACACGGCGATGAGCATGCGCAGCCGCTGTGCATCCTCGGTGTGGCAGCGTGGCGGATCGGTGATGAAATCGTCGAGATCCCATGCAATATACTGGAGCGGGATACGGTACCAGTTCACCACCGCCTCGCGTTTGAACTCCCACTGGCTCCTGCGATCTTCGAAGCGTTCCTCGTTCGCGTCAGCACTGTCAGAAAGAGCCATGAACGGCATCAGCCGCACCTTCTCGGCGCGATTTCGATCTCGAACCTCGCATCCGAGGAAATCGTCGCGATCGCTGGTCTCGAACGCGCATCGTTCCGGTCTTTCCGACAGGAGCGTCCCGAGGAGATAGCTGGAGAGGAAGGAGCGCGCGCGTGGATCGCGCATGGCGCAGCAGAACGCGCGCCCGAGCAGTTCGGCGGTCACCTTCGCCACGGATCGCTTGATCCGCTGATGGAGTGCGGGATGCGCCTCGGCGCGCCATTCGAACTGATCGGCCTCCTCGAGCCAAACCTCCTGCGGTGGTTGCGCCACCGGAATCTTGCCTGCTGCGATCAGCTCGCGGTAACGGTCGTACGCCTTTGCACCCTGGCGCCTGCGCCACTCCCAGCTCTTCCCGGGCAGCGCCCAGCGGTAGAACGCGCCGCTGAGACACCAGAACGCGCGCGCCTCCGCCGCGCTCCAATAGCCGTCTTCGAATACTGTCGAGAACGGTGTCCAGCCCTGCTCGACGCGTTGCCCCCACCAATCGAGCCATGCGGCGCGGGAGGTCATATGGCGGCGGCGGTCGTCTTCGGCCTCTTCGGCATCTTCGTCTTCTCCCGCGACCGGACGCTCCTCCCATGGAACATGCTTCTCGAGCGCACGAAGGGCGTCCCCATCGTCGGGCGTGCCAAGACGGGTGATGAGAAAGGCCAGCGCCTCGGGGTGGTAGGTTGCGCCAAGGTGGGAGATGAGCTGTGAGCGGAGCATATGCCGGTGCGAGGTGGTGCGAGCGAGCTCGACAAGGCGCGCGGGTCCCCCGGGCCAGCGCGCGCGAGCGTAGCCGTGGAGACGCAGCTCGAGAACGACATTTGAGGGGACGGAGGCGCGGTCGAGGCGCTGGAGCGCTGTTTCGAATCGCTCGAGGTCGTCCACGCCGATGCTATCGATACAATAGGCGGCACGGGCGAGCCGATGGTCCTCCCATGGTGCGCCCGCTTCGGCAGCGTCGGCAGCGTGCTCGAGGAGGGTGAGGAGCTGTCTGCGTACCGCCGCACGCTGCGTATCGTCGAGCCAGCCCCACGGCCGCGCAATGTCGGGATGGAGATATACAGCATGGAGCGCCGCGGCGGCGACCCTCTTCTCTGGGATGCCCAACGCCTCGCCCAGCACGATGGCGCGCGCGGTCTCGCTCTCGAGGAGCGGATGGGGCACCGCCTCTCGTGCGCCCGCATCCAGCGCTTCGAGTTCGGCGTGGATTGCATCCGGTATCGGCACCGACGGATCCCACTGCCAGCGAGGCATCTGCGGATAGGTCTGGTCCATGAGCCGCACGGCAGCGGCGCGTTGGGCGAGGGGCCGGTCCTCATCGCCGGCGATGTCGAGGAGCCACTTCGCCGTGGAACGCTCGGTCTCCAGCGCGGTGAGCGCGGCGAACAGTTCGGCGGTGACACGGTCCTCGTCCCTCCGGTATGACGGCGTCCCCTCTGTGCCCGGTTCCACTTGCTGGAGCCGGCCCTCGATGAGCGTCGCACAATGATATTCGCCCGGTTCCGCGCCAGCGAGCTTGCGACAATAATAGGTATAGCTCTCGTCCGTTTCCTTGAGCTTCTTGGCCGTCAGCGGGCTACGGCTGCCGTCACTGGCGCACAGCGCCCATTCGAGCCGGTCGAGTGCACCGGCCCGCTTTGCCTTTACGACACGAACGCGCTCGAAGCGGTTGCCGCAATACGAGCATACGAGCGCGTTGCCGGAGACCTGGCCCACCACCCGCGCGCCGGTATGCGGATGCGCGCTCCCGACGAGGAGCGTCGGCAGCCGATCGGGCCTGCTGGCGATCGATGGGGTGGTCGGTCCGGACCTGTCCGCTGCATTTTTCAGGGCGGTAGACGAACAAATATCCTCAGGGAGGGGCGGTGGCGACGGTTCCGGCGTGGGCGCCGGGAGATGCGCGAGGAGGGTGTGGATCGTTTCAGGGACCGCCTCCGGCGGGAGCACACGCTTGACGAGGATCGTTTCCAGTGTTTCGTGGAGGGCCATCTGCGTTTCTTCGGGAAGCTTGGTCCAGGGCCTCCCGGTCTCGGCGTCGACGGCGACGCCCGCAAACGCCTCATGTACGACCTCACGGCGGTCGTCGGTGAAGAAAGTGCTCAGCGCCTCCGCGGTGGCCTTCTCGATGCGGAGATCGGTGCGCCGTAGCGCGAGGTCGTCACGAGCGCCCTCGCGCACCGCCGCGAGCCGCTCGAGCTGGTACGACGGTGGCGCCTTTTGATAATGCCAGCGCCATTTCGGTGCGGTACACACCGCCATATCGAGCAGTCGCGCCGCCGCCGCGCGCGGTTCCCAGGAGAAGCTTTGGGATTGCCGCTGCAGCTCCGTTTCGCGCGATTCCTCGGCGAGGCGAACCTGCGAGAAGAGGGTGCGCACCCATTTGGTGATGGGGGCGGCGTTATCGAGCGTCCTGGCCGATTCGTCCGGCATGCGAAAAGGGTCCGGTCCGAGCAGCGACGCGGTGGTGACCGGCTCGCGGTCGAGGTCGATATCGCCCTCGTACCCATGGATCTTGTGCGCGAGGTGCTGGGCGAGGTGTTCGAGTGAGCTGATCGCCGCTGCGTCGAGGCGGTCGGCGTCCACATTCCCATGCGTCTGGAGGAGCCAGTGGCCGATCGTGATGCTGCGCCAGCGGACGACCTCGACCACATCGAGCGGTTCACCGCAGTAGGCGCAGACGAGGCGCTCGTCCGGCGCAGTGAGGTCTGGGACGGCGGAGGCACCGCTATGGACATGGTGATCGTGGGCGGCGACGAGGACCGGCATGCTCTCTGGCGTAGGCTTGGAGGCGGAAGGTTTCTTTCCGTTCGTCGTGCTCGTGCTCGTGCTTTTCCCCATCTGCGAGAACGCCTCTTCGAGCCCTTTCGACATCCCTTTCGCGAGCTCTTCGAACATCTTCTCGAAATTCATGGCTATCATCCTCTGCGGTGGTCTTTGCGTATTGGCACATTTCGATCCTACAATTAGAATGGCCACGAACGGGTGGCGGTTTCGAAAAAGCGGAGGCGCGTTCATCGTTTAATAGTGTTTGTTTGTTTGTCTGTTTGGTCCTGCAGCGGCGCGCGTGGGCTTCTACTGGCTTCTACTGGCTAGTACTGGCTAGTACTGGATAGTACTGGCTGGGCGCCGGAGATCGTGCGGCGCGGTGTCATTCAAATTCATTACGTGTCGGCGTGGGGCCGCCCGGGCTCATTTTACCGCGAGTCCTATCGTTCCTCGGCTTCGTCCACTACCGCGTCGACGAACGCTTTCCGCCCGCGCACCGTCAGCCGTCCCGTTGCCTGGTCATATTCGTAGCGGCATCGGAAGCGATCGAAATAGGGCTCGATGATGGAGAGGTACTTCAGGGTTGCCAAGCTCAGCCCGAACGGCTCGGCCCTCTCCGTTATCGCCTCGTCGGATGCGTCGCTGTCACTGCGGATGGTGATCGATCGCCACTGCGGCGGCTCCTCGACCGCTTTCCCGACGCAGAATTCCCTAAGGCCGAAAAACTGCGCGGCACGACGCGCGGAGCGGAGGATGAATGCGAGCGTGAGGTCCTCCGGCGAGAAGATGCGCTCATCGAACCGTCCGCAAGCACGTCCGATCTGTTCCAGATACGGTTCTGGGTTGGCGGCGGCGGTGCCCGGCCCGAGGCATCCATCGGGGAATATCTCGTTCTCGATCATCTCCACCGTCCGCGAAAAGATCGCGTCGGCTGCGGCGGGATCGGCCGCCAGCTCCTTCAGTGCCGCATCCACCAGTGCGGCGGCGCGATCATTCAGCTCCTTAAGCTCGGCGCCAAACGATGAACTGTGCTGCACACGCATGGCGCAAGATACGACGGTGGGATATTATATGATTGCGTCGTGGGCCGAAGCGGTGATGGTGTGAACGACCGGAATATTCGGGTCGTTGCATGCCATGCGGTGGACTTTTATAATACCTCAACGTAATAAATGGAGATCGCTCAGCCAGCTGCGTATTGAAGCATTAATAGCTGGCAGGCAACGAAAGAGGTGACGGACGGTATGAAGTCGAGTTCGAATTCGGTCGTGATCGCGATCGTGATCGTGGGGCTGTTCATTACGAGCGGATTGTTATTGCTATCGGGAGTCGGTGGAACTCTATTGGCTCAGCGCGCCCCTCTTGTCCGAACGATACAGACCTCACATGCACCCATAGGTATCGACGGTGAGGGCGATTTTACCGCAGCGAACGGTGTGATCGATCCTCATGCGGCGGGGACGGCCGGAGACCCCTATGTCATCGAAGGATTGGATATCAACGGGAGCGGGGCCGACTATTGCCTCTCTATCGGGAATACCACCGCACATTTCGTCGTGAGGGACTGCACGCTCCATCATGCACGCCAGGGAGTGGCGTTATCCAATGTCCGCAATGGTTCGTTGGATGCAAATAACGTATTGGAGAACGACGGCGACGGCATCCACCTCTCCTCGTGCCAGTATGTCACGCTCAGCGGCAATACGATTGTGGAGAACGGCGGTGACGGTGTCGATATGGACGATTCGTCCGATACGACGGTCGAGGGCAACAATATTTCGGCGAACAGTGGTGACGGCGTCGACCTCGACGGGTGCGACCGCATCTCCGTAGCGAACAATAGCGTCGCAGATAATGCGCGCGGGCTCCGGCTTCATCGCTCTGAGATGAACACGATTGCGGACAACACCGTTTCGGCCCAGGGTGGTGACGGTATCTACCTCGACGACGCGAGCGGTACGACGGTGGCGCGTAATAGCGTGATCGATAACGGCGACGGCGTCGTTCTCATCTGGAGCGACGAGAATACATTTACGGAGAACACCGCGTCGGAGAATGAGCGCGACGGCATCTATCTTCTAGAATCGAGCGACAACACACTTCGTGGCAATAGGGTATCGAACAATAGTGGAAACGGTATCGCACTCGACTCGTCCAACCTCAACACGCTGGCTGAAAATACCGCAACGGATAACGACGATGCGGGCATATCGGTGGCATGGTCCGAACAAAATACGCTCGAGAGGAACGCCATGGTCGGGTGCGGCATCAGCCTTTTGGGCGATCGTGTGTCGGAGTGGAACAGTCACAGTATCCAAACGAGCAACACGGTCAACGACGAGCCGGTGTATTATTGGGCCGACCACACTGGCGGAACGGTACCAGCCGGTGCCGGTACGATAATACTTGCGAACTGTAACGGCGTCACGGTGGAAGATCAATCGCTTTGTGAAACAACGGTGGGACTCTCGCTCGGTTTTACGAACGATACGAGCATCGTCGATATTGACGCCTCGTCGAACCGCGCGAACGGCATCTTTCTCTACGAATCCTATTCCAACACGCTGGCGAACAATACCGCATCGAACAACGGTGCCGCCGGCATCTATCTGTACCAATCAAACGATAACACGCTACGAGAGAATACCGCCTCGGAGAATGACGGTTACGGTTATCGCCTCTATTTCGCGGAGGAGAACACGCTGGCGAACAATACCGCTTCGAACAACACGGGCGGGAAGTTGAGCGGCGGTTACCTCCTCCTCGAGTCGGGTTCCAACACGCTGGCGTACAATGACGCCATCGATAACGACGACGGGATCGCACTCTCTGGAAGTGACGAGAACACCATCCGCACGAACCGCATCGCTCGTAACCGCGATATCGGCATTATGATATTCTACGACAGCGCCGACAATCTCCTCTATCGGAACGCGTTCATCGACAATGCGCAGCCCGCCTACGACAACGGTTCGAACAATGTATGGACCCAGACCGGATGGGGAAATTACTGGTCCGACGCTTCGGTTGGTGACGCGAACGAGGACGGGATCGCCGATTCGGCCTATTCGATCCCCGGGACGGCGCAGGCGACGGACGCGTATCCGTTGCTCGCACCGTTCACCCCCAACACCCCGCCCGTTGCCGAGGTCAAAATGGAAGGCGAGGCGGTGGTGGGGCAACCCTGTACCATGTCTGCCAGCGCCTCGCACGACCCCGACGGCGAGCTGACCCACTATCGCTGGGAGGTCTGGACAATGGACGGGACGCTCCTCGATACGCAGACCGGTTCACCCTTCACCCACACCTTCGTGGAGAGCGGGACCTTCACCGTGAAGCTCACGGTCACCGACGATTCCGGCGCGCGGAGTACGACCGTGCGAACGGTGCAGGCGGGCCCGGCAAAACAAGATAAGGATGGTGACGATAGTGATGATGGTGGCGGAGTCGGAGTCGGCACGGGGGTGTTCGCTGGCATACCCATCTGGGTCATGGTGGTCATTGCGGCTATCGCGGTTGGCATCGTCGTCATGCTCGTCCTCATCAATCGGATCGCGTAACGATAACGGCAAAGGTGAGAGGAGGTTTGTGCGACGATCGATCGTCGATCTCTCGGAACTCTCCGCGTTCACGGCCCGTTCTCGCCCTCCTCGTTTTGGTATCTCGGCGGTGGGTAGGGTTGGTGTCGATCGGGCGGCGACGCGAACGGCGACTGCGGTTGCGTATGTGACGGTGGTGGCGGTTGCGTATGTGACGGCGGTGGCGGTTGCGTATGTGACGGCGGTGGCGGTTGCGTATGTGACGGTGGTGGCGGTGGCGGTGATGAGGATGGGGATGAGGATGGGGATGAGGATGGGGATGAGAATGAGGATGAGGATGATGACGGTGGTGTGGTCGGGGTGCGAGACGCTGGATAGGGCTGCGCCGCTTTCGGCATCTCGCCCTCCTCCTCTTCGTCCGTTTCCAGCTCCCGTTTCTTGCGCCGGCGGAGGATGCGGAAACCGATCGCCATAATGAAGAGGATGACGATGATCACGAGCCATGCGAGGAGGTCGTGGAGGAAGTACCAGAGCGAGAGCGCCACATTCAGCGTGGCATGCTCGGAGAGCGGCTCCGTCAGGGTGAGCTCGAGGTAATGCCTGCCGTCCGTGTCCACGCCGGTATTATAGGCGGTGACCTCGACACCTTCCACCGACTCGATCTCGATACCGTAGGGAAAGGTGAGCTGGTACTCCATGGTCCAGCCGTTGAGCGCGACGAAGAGGTCCGAAAGCGCGATAGGATCGGGGCGATAGATGATCTGGTCACGATGGGCGCCACCAGGCTGCGATCGCGCCACCGCCTCGCCACCCCCCATCTCACTGAGATCGATCACACCGTTGGCATGAAGCCGGAGCATGACCGGGCGCTCGTTCGTCATATAGCTGATGGTGTAGCCGCTGAGCGACGCGGCGTCGAACTCCACATCGAGCTCGAAGTCGTCGATCATCTCGAGGTCGGTGACGCGATCGGCGATATTGGCACGCACCTCGGCGAGGTCGCCGTCGTCGATGAGCCCCTCGTCGTATGCGAGCCGGATCGCGTCGGCGTTGATATACGGAAAGATAACCTCGTCGGGGATGGCGCCCGAGACCACGGAGAAGAGCTCGAGGGCAGTATCGATATGATAGAGCTGTGCGGTGAGGTCGAGCGTGGCCGTGGTAGAGTAATCGCTCAACGATTCGATCTCCAGCTCCGATAGGTCGAGGTCGACATCGGCGACACAGTAGTTCGACTCGTAGCCGCGCGCCGCCGCCGCGGATGTGCCGATGGATCTGACGCGGGCAGAGAAGTTCCCGTCCCCCGACCATTCATAGCTGGCGCGACCGGCGTCGTTGGTCCCGACGAACGCGATATTCGATGCGAGCGCGTCGAGGCGGACGCTGGGGGGGAACGTGATGATATAACGATCATTATAGGTGGTTTCGGGCGGATCGAACTCCACCCGCGCCATGGCGCCGGCGTTGACGAATCCTTCGATGGCCCGACCGGAGAGCCCCTCGACGAGCTGGATCGAAACGGGATCGGTTTCGAGGGCGAGTTCCACCGGCGGCTCTTCGCGCATGTGCTCCACGATATAGAGCGGTTCTGCCGCGTTGAGCGTGGCGTTGTTCCAGACCAGTTCGATGGCTATCGTCTCATCGACCCCGAGCATCTCGTGCAGGTTGCGGTTGACCGTGTCGAGCTCCGATTCGATCTCGTCGGAGAGATCGTCGGTGTCGATCAACCCGTTATCGTAGAGGAGCCGGATGCCGTCGGCGTTAATATACGAGAGCCGGCTGATGTGCTCCTGCCAACGCTCATCGCCGTAATCACTGATGGCAACCGCACCGATCGCCGCCTCCAGCGTAAGATCGATGGTCGAGAAATCCGCAAGATCGATGAGGCCGGTCACGCTGATGGCCTCGTCGGTGGGCGGATGCGGTGCGGCAAAACAAAACGCGATCACCGACCGCTGGAGCACCGAGGATGAATGGTGAAAGTTCTTCACCTCGATACGGGCCTCGCGGTCGCCGAGCAGCTCGCCGCCGAGCACGCGCCCGAACGCGATGCCCGCCGGTGAATGGAATACGATGGCGTACGCATGGCCGGGCTGGACCCATATGTCGAGGGTCTGGTTGATCCATGCGCCCATGTCGAGCACCCCCGCAATGAGCGTTTCGAGATCGTTCACCGGGTACTGTTCGAGCCCGAACGAGCTCTTATCCAGACTGGCCTCGATCTGTTGCGTGGCGACGACCGGCGGTGCGTACGGACCGCTGCTGGGGTCGGTCTGGTCGACGGCGGGATCGAGCGACGCAGCATCGAAAACCGGATCGGAAACGGTCATATTCGCAGTGGCGTTGGGGAAGATCGAATGCATCACGCTGACGGCGGTGGTATTGATCTGGTCTTTCAGCGCGTTGGCGGCGAGGTTGTCCACACTACCACCGGTAGCGACCCTGATCTCGTCGGCAGTTGCGGTGCCAATAGTTGGGAGCTGCGCCTCATAGATCGCGAACGATGCGTCGATCTCCACTTCCAGCATAGACACGAAGCTGATATTGAACGAGGCCTCGAACCATTCGTCCGCCGCTGGCGTTTGGTCCTCCGTTCCCTGTGCGGCGGCTGACGAAACCGACAGCGTTGCGGGCGCGTATCCAGATGCGCCTATCCACTGGGTGAGCGCTGATGTAAGAAGAAGCACGGCGATCGTCGCGATTACGCGTATACATGGTCGGGCCACATCATCACTCCAATTGCAATTGCGCTATAATATAGTGCGATATAATATAGCATGGTATAATAAAATGGGGCGCGCGCTGCGAGACGAACGGCACGCCGAGCCGCGCGTTGCGTGCAAAAACGCGCTGAAGAACGGACGGATAATGCAAAGTAGGGGTCATCGGCTTTTAATCTTATCCTTTTGTTTCGCGTCCATGTATGTATATCTATCGTCTTTGGTCTTTGGTCAAACGAAGTGGGTTGATAGGATAGGAAAAAAAGCAAGATATTCGGGTTTGAGCCAACCCCCTCTTATCAAAGTGCCGCGCGTCGGGCCCTCGTGCTCGGCATGTCTCCGCGCACACGCCGCCGCTGACGCAACTCTAAAGGTGCTGGCCGAGCAGCGCGCCCTTTTCGATTTGGCTCAGCAGCTCGAAGCTCCAAAGGCACTGGCCAGCGATTTGCTTTGCTGCTCCATTACATTACATAACGAGCTACAGTTTATACCCGATCATCCGTAGGAACTCGTGACGCTTCGCTTTCGCGTCCTCGTCCTCCACGCCCTCAGGCGGCGCGCCGTCGATGACGCCGAGCACACCACGCCCGCGGTCCGTCTCGGCGACGACGACCTCGGTAGGGTTCGCCGTGGCGCAGAATATGGAGCACACCTCCGGCACCGCTTTGATCGCGGGGAGGATATTGATCGGGAATATCTCCTTCATGAAAATGATGAAGGTGTGCCCGCATGCGATCGCCTCGAGGTTCGCAGAGGCGCGTTCGATGAGCGTGTCGTCGGTACCACTGGTGCGGACCAGACATGGGCCCGACGCTTCACTGAACGCAAGCCCGAACTTCGCACTCGGGATGCGGTTCACCACCGCCTCGTGGATATCCTCTACGCTCTTAATGAAATGCGTCTGGCCAAAGATGAAGTTCATCTCGTCGGGGTTGTCGATGCAAACGGTATCGAGCCGCAGCCCACGCGCTCGGTCTTGATCCATAGTATCATCACGCTCCATTCGTTGCCCCCAGGCGCATATGCTTATGTATCTTTTACGGTCGAAGATCGGATCGGATATATGATCTGATACGATATGATACGAGATCGTTCTCGGCCATCAAACATGAACAGCGCCAACGCTCGGGCCATGGTGTGATGTGATATGGTAGATATGATAATATGATATGATATGCAATGAATGAAGAATGAAAGAAAAAGAAGAAAAAAAGGGAGAGGGATGCAGGGGTGCAGGGGAACAAAAAAAAGAGAGGGGTCGGTTCCCGATGAACCGACACGCCGGGGTCGAACAAATGTGGGCGGTCCTCAGTGGACCTCACTGGCTCTGACTTATGCGAAATGATCGTCGTAGATCTCGTTGCAGCCGTCCCAGATGCCCTCGACCTCGACCACCGTATCGGTGAGGTTCTGGTTGTTCAGTATCTCGTCCACGGTCGAGCTCGCGCCGTCCCAGACCTCGATGGTCTCGTTGAGCACACCGACGAAGTCCTCGTTCTCTACCGCGTTCTCGATATCGTCGATATTGTCCTCGGTCTCGTCGATGAACTCCTCAACTTCCTCGATGGTATCCTCGACGATCTGTTCCACATCGGCCCAGAGGTCGATGGGGTCGATGGTGATCTGATGGTTGTCGTCGGTGATCACGATCACCCAGTCGTCGATGGAGAGTTCGATGTCCTGGTAGGTCAGCGTCAGCGCGTCGGTGTCGAGGTTGTACTCCACGGTCACCGTATCGCCGTTGCCGATATCGTAGTACCCGTCAACGATATTCGACCCGAGCTGGTAGTGCGCGGCCACAGTGCCCCAGTCGTTGGGAAGCGTGAACGCCGCGCTGATATCCTCGTCGTCGATGTCGTACGAGAGGAGTAGTTCGCCGTTGTCGTTCGGAAGCTGATACATGATCCCCATCAGCATCGAATCGAGGTTGAAGTTCAACCCGACCGTACCGGCGTCGGAGGGAAGGTCGTACTCGGCGTCGAGGTTGATATTGAAGTTCTGGTAGGTGACCTGCCAGTCGTTGTAATGGATCGTCGCGCGATCGGTGGTGCCGTCGTAATCGAACCACGCATCGATGTAATAGGGGATGTCGACCATGGCAAAGATCGAGCCGGTCGCTTCGTCGTAGCTCGCATGCAAAAAGGTGTGCGCGAAGGTCCCGATCGGCGTGTCGAGGATGAATCCGACCTCGAGATAGTGCGCCTCTGCCTCGGCGATGAAAGTGAACTCGATATCCTCCGGCGACATCGCCCAGAGCGTCTGGAAGTCGATGTCGATATTGTACCGGTTCGCGAGTTCGTTCTCGAGGAGGTCGATGATGTAGTCCATCGTCGTATCGGACCCGTCGTCGATCTCGTCCTCGATACGGTCGTCGATCTCGTCTTGATCCTCATCGATGTCGATCTCGTCGCCGTCGTCCTGATAGAACTCGTTCCAGAACTCCCCGACCGTCTCGCCGGCCTCGTCGAGGTCGTCGAGGAAATCGGAAAATGAATACGCGGCTACTGACGAAGTGCACACCATGAGAATGAGGATCGCGGTTGTGGAAAAGACCCCTAACATTCGTAATACTCTATGCGATGCCATGCTTGTACCCCTGCGAGCAATCGTAGAGCATCGGGATATAAAAGAGTTTCTTCTAGATCTGGAGCACTCATCGCAAAATCCCGTTACAACTGCGCGTAGTAATGGCGAACTCGCAGAAGGGACACCCGGCCCAAACGCAACGCCCTGCATCCGCGGCGCCCCTGATTTGGGGTCGCCATCGCGAACGGCGCGCCGACCAGGATCAGAACGGGATCAGAACGGGATGATCAACTTGCTCAGCATCATCGTCGCAGAATAGATGAGCAGCACGATCGGGATGGTCACGCCGATCATCGCCTTCCACTCGATCCAGTCGGACCCGTACTCGATATTGGTGAGGAGGTAGATGACGATGAGCGTAATGAGGATGAGGAATATCTCGATGATGAGCGAGAAGATCTCGGAAGGGATCGGCGCGCTGGAGAGGAAGAAATCGATATCGCTGGCACTGATCTCCGCCATATACTTCCCGAGCACGAAATAGACGGTCGACGAGATGCCGATGATGATCGGGCCGAAAAAGGTCACCGTGGAGCTCATCATCCCCAGCACCTGCGACAGCTTATGCTGCACATCGTTCTCCACACGCTTCAACTCGCGGAGGTATCCGGAGATACTGATCAGCGTCCGCCCCGCCGTCACCGGATCCTTTTTGATCGATTCCACCACTGTCTGCATCGTCGCGGTGATGATCGGCGAGGGAAGATCGTGGAGCACGCCGTGCTTCCCGAAGAGCGCCTCGCGGAGCGACCCGCGCTTCACTTGGATATTGTAGGTCATCTTCCGAAACAGCCAGGCGACATGCGTCCCCTTCATCGAGAGCGAGGTCCCCTCCAGCGCCTTCTCCAGCGGTTTGTGCTCCGCGATGCGCGACCCGAGCTGGAAGAGCGCGTCGGGGAACTCCTCCTCCGTCTTCTTGATCACATCGCGCTCCTTCTTCTGATCGTACGAGGTCATCAAACACCAGTTCGCGATGGCGAGCCCCACGCCCCAAACGATCGGTGCACTCCCGACGATCTTGAAGATGCTCTGATCGCCCGAGGCGAGATGGTAAGATCGGCTGAAGGTGAAGATACCGAGCGCCACCAACCCCACGAGGAGGATCATCGAGGTGATGAAGATAGTGCGGCGCTGGAACATGCTCTGCGCATTGGGCACCTGCGGTGGCGTGGTGGTCCCCGGCCGTCGGCCGATGGTACGGTACGCGAGATAGAAGGTGAGGAGCGGGAAGAGGACGAGCATGATGAGGATGAACGGGACGAGGAAATCCATGCCGAGCCCGAGGAAGGGGAGCATCACCGCGATGATCATGGGCAGCATCAGCCCCAACGCGAAGATCATCATCATCGGCGTGCTGAGCGAATTGGCGTACCCTTCGATCTCGTTCTTCGTCCCATAAAGGATGATGTCGCAGGCCTTGTCCAAGCTCGCCTCCAGCCCCGCTTCGGTGCGCTCCAGCGTGCTGCTCCGTATCGCATAGAGCGAGCGCTTGAAATCGTCGTTCCATTCGCCCCAGTCGTAGGCGAACGCGATGAACGCCTCCTCGATGCTGTCGTACTCGCGAATATAGATGTCCCATAGGATCTTCTTTAGGTTCGACGCCAGCGGCTCGTCCACATTCTCCGCCGCGAACTCGATGGCGCGATCGAGCGACGGTGAGAGCCGCATCGAGGTCGCCATATAGTTGATCGCCTCGGGCATCTTCCCGAGCGTTTCGATCCGCAGCCGTTTCGCACGACTCAACGGATAATTGAGCAGGATGAAGCCACCCACCAGTGGGATGACGATGGTCGGAACGATGAGATAGAGGAGCACGCTCGTAAGATCGATCTCGCCGGTATACGAGATGACCTCGAGTTCCTGTTCCTCCAGCGGCACCGTGGGATCCGGCATCTCGGTGACCGGTTCGATATCTTCGAAAAAATCGTTGACCCAGTCCTCGTTCTTATCGATGTCCACGAACCCGTCGCCGTCCAGATCGGAACGCAACAGCGGGACGAACAAAAGAAGGTCGGCAACGATGAAGAGGATGAGAAGAAAGATGATCATCGTCGAAGAGGCGATGTTCACTTCGTGCGGTTCCACATCCAATTGCGCAAACCGGAGCGAACGCTTATATTCATCGAACTCGAACCGGTCCCGCGCCCGATCGTAACGGGCCTCTTCGCGCTTGAACCGGTTCTCCGCATCTTTATAGCGCTGATCGGTGCGGCGATATTTCCGTTCCGCCTCCCGGAACTTCTCCTCGGCGCGGTCGTAGCGCTTTTTCGCCTTCGTCAGTTTCTGGTTCATCTCGCGCTCGCGCCGGTCGCGGGCACGGTCCGTCCAGTTCGGGAAAAGGCGCGTGGAAAGATGGAGGAACCAGAGAAAGAAGCGATCGAAAGTATTGTGGCTCGAGCCCGTCCCCGTCAGGATCGATGTGGTTTGACGGACCCGTTTCCTCGGTGTCGATTCCATCGGCATACTGTTGCTCCTCTCCCCTCGGCTCAGCCCTCTGTCCTTCGTTCCCAGCTCTCAGCCCATCCACTGCGCGCCGCTCAGCTGTGGCGGAGATTATCTTTGAACCATTTCTTCCACTCGTCGAGCAGTCCGCGATAATCGATGGTACCGCTCTTTTTCTGTTGCTTCTCGATCAACGACCAGAAGATATTATTCGACTCCGCCACCCAGCGCGCCGTGAGGATCTCCAGATTATTCGTTTTGCGCGCGTAATTGACCATGATGCCCTTGATCTTCGCCCGTGTCTCGATATTCGTGATCGCATCCTCCATGCTCATGCCCCACGCACCGGCGATAGAGCCGATCCGCTCGGAATTGTACCGGAAGATGTCCGTGGCCACGAGCTGGTCCTCGCCCTCCTCGTAGATGAGGAGATCGTTGAAGACGCCGTCGGCGGCATCGAGCTTCGGTACCTCCGCGATCTGGACCACGCGCTTGATCTGACGCTGGATGCCGCTCGGCCTCACCATTCCCGCCACCACGATGATATCGGTGGCGTTGAACGCTTTCGGCGGGATGCCGAGATCGTGCACCACACGCTCGAACACCGCCTTTGCCGAGTTGGCGTGGAAGGTGCCGAGTACCGAGCTGCCGGCGGTGCCCGCGCGCATCGCCTCGTAGAGCGTGCGCGCCTCGTCACCGCGCACCTCGCCGAGCACGATGGCGCTCTCGCCGAGCCGCAGCGCGACCTTGAGCGCGTCGTTGGCGCTCATCTCGCCCAGACCGCCCAGCGTGGACATGATGTGCATCTTCTGGACCTTGTACCCGAGCCCCTGCATCTCGTCCGTGGGCAGTTCCAGCGTATCCTCGATGGTGAGGATGCGCTGGCTCTGCGGGAACTCGAGCATCAGCGCGCCAAGAAGTGATGTTTTGCCCGCGCCGCGGCTCCCCGCCACGAGGATCGTCGACTTCCCGTCGATCAAAAACGAGAGGAGCCCCGCGGCCAGCGGCGTGAGGCTGCCGAGATAGATCAGTTTCAACAATGTCCAGGGGTCGGTGGCGTGACGCCGCAATGCGATCGCGATCCCTTCGGGCGAGAGCGGCGAGCCGATCACCGATACACGTGTGTTGTACGCATCGAGGTCGCATTCGAGCACCGGCATCGCCTCCGAGAACGGGCGACCGGACTCGTACCTAAACCGCGAGAGGAGCGACTGGCCGTCCTCGTCGCCCAGCGTCACATTGGTGATGAACTTGCCGGTGATCAGTTTCGCCACCTGCGGGTCGCCGAACCCTTCCAGCACCACATAGATACTGTTCTTCGAGACCGGCGCGTCCATATAGATATCCTGGATGTAACCGTCCTCGAGAAAGGTCTCCGTGATCCCCATTCCCGCCGTGTACTTCGCGAGAATATCGGCGAGGATCTTGATATTCGTGCGCTCTTCCTGGCGCGTATTCCCAAGCGGGATACGATATTTCTTGGCCAGCCGATAGAGTGTGCGATTCCCGTAGTTTCGCACGTATTGTCGCGCCTGTTCCGGTCGTGAGAGCTGGAGCGCGGACGGATAATGTTCGAGCAGATCCTGGCGCGCCAGGTCGATGAGCCGCATATGTCGCTCGTCGATCCGGAACTCGAACGGGATGAGATGGTAGAGGTTCTCCGTCTGGTCCTTGAGCCGATAGACCGACACCTGCGACCCATTGACCGTATACTCATACAATTTCTTGGCGCCCACCGGCGGATCGGGCACGATCCATGAAGAAGAGAACCCAGGCCGTATCCGCCGGTTCTTCGTAAAGAGCCGATCGATGGCGCGGTTCAAGGTGGAGAGGTCCTTGAGCTCGAACTCGAGCCGGTTCATCCGCGCTACGAGTTCGTCGCTGGACGAGCCAGCGCGACGCTGCACCTGCAGCTCGCGATGCGTGATCGGGTAGGGGACGAACAGCGGCCGCGTCGAGGTAAACGATTGCGGCGCCGGGCCTTGCCCTTGCGGGTACATCGTGGCGGGGAACGGTTGCCGCATCGGGGACGGTGTGGCTGCAGAGGCGCCGCCGCCCCATTGCCCGGATTGCGCCCCGACCTTCGACGGTTGGGTGCGCGGTGGTGGCTGCGAGCCTGGTCCGGGTTGCGGCTGTGGTTGTGGTTGTGATTGTGATTGTGGTTGTGCATGGGACCGAGATCGAGATCGAGATCGACTGCGTTGCTGCCGCCGCGGTCGGTTCAGCTGTTGTGGTCGTCGCTGCGCGCCCAGTGCAGCGTTGGGACTGTATCCCTGCGGGAGCGAGAGCTGGGGTTGCTGTCCTTGCTGAGGCGGATGATAGGCGGGGAGCTGGACCGGCGTATATTGCTGATAGGCCGGGTACATGTACCCCGTATTGCGCCGCGGTTTCTTTTTCGGTTTGAGGACAACATCGTCGCCGCTCGACCCGGACTGCAATTTCGAGCCTCTCTTTGCGGTGCCGCGTCGTTGCGAACGGTGTTTGCCAGCGTTTCCTCGTTGTGCCATGGCAACCAACTTCAGGGGAAAGACGGGGGAGTGTGAAGGGTAAAGTGTGAAGTGTGAAGGGTAAAATGTAAAGTGTGAAGCGAATGGAAGGAGGAGGTGCGAGCTGGTCAGAGCAGTTTTTGGGGCTGGGTCTGGGTCTGCGTCTGCTGCGGTGTGGAGCCTTTGAGGACGATATTGAACCCCTCGAAGACGAGGAACCGCGCCAGCTCCTCGAACATATCGAAGGTATAGGTGAGGTCGTCGATGGTCGTCTCCTGACATTTCCGGCAGTATCGTGTCGGCTCGCCGATGCGCTTGATATCCTTGGGCAAACTCTTGAGCTGGGCGAAGAACTCGCCGAGGTCGCGGATGAAGGTCTTACGCAGCTCGGAGAATAGCCGGTTCGGGTTTGCGCCGCAGGTGACACAGGGGTGCTTCTTCCGCGCGCGCTCGTCGCGGAAATAGTCGTCGATCGGATCGCGCAGCGCGAGGTTGTCCAGTTCGTTGATGAGGTAGACCATCTGGCTGAGCAGTTCCATACTCCTGCCAAAGTACTGGGTCTCGATATGGTGCGAGAGGGTGATCGAGTTGATATTGTACTCCTGCGAGAGCGCCCGTATCAATGCAGCGCGACAGCGATCATCCTTGATCGAGTGCGCACCCGGGCACTCCTTGCAATGGACGATCATTTTCGCCTCGCGGCCCTCGTACCCGATCTCGTAATTGCACGTCAGCAAATCCGTATCACCTTTCGCCATCGGCGAGACCTCGCAGCGTTCTTATGCTTCCAGCGCTATTTAAGATTGTTGTGGCACTGGATCATGCACCGGTTCCCGCACCCATCCACGGTCGAAACGGCGAGCGCCTCTTATTCTGGCTGGTCGTTTACCCGGTCGGTCTCGCGCTCGATCTTGCCATGCCGCATCATACGGTGGCCTTCCCATTTCCGTTTCATATGCTCGATCACTTCGAGGAGGCGATCCTTCGAACGGCGCTGGAGCACGGTCAGATCACCGTCATCGGGGTAGAGCGCCTCGAGCCGGCGGCGCGCGGTCTCGATGGAATCCTGGATATGAACATTGACCGCTGAAGCGAGCTCGTTATAGCAATCCCGATCGGCGAGCACCTCCTCGATCAGCTCCATGTCCAAGGTACGCTCCGGAAAACGACGCGCGATGAGAATTGCCGGGAGTGTGCGGGTGCCGACGGCGAAATCCTCGCGCAGATCGTGGAAATCGTCGCCAAGCTGTTCGGCCACACCGATCGGCAGCGCGATATTGGCGAACTGGCGCTGGAACGCTTCCGAACGACCCGTCGACTGGGCCGCCAATTGAAAACATGCACGGTAGGCAAGGGCATTGACCCCTGTGATCATATCGAGATATTGTGCTTCCGAAGGGAGCTTGTCACCAACGAAATCGAACGAGCGGGAGTACTCCGCCGACGCGATCGTGCCGAAGAGTTTCATGTAGTACTCCACGGCATCGGGAAAATAACGCGAAAGGATCGTCACCGAGACCTTGCTCATGATCGCGCCGATCAACGACGCCTCGCCCACGCCGTACTTCGCATGGATCGTAGGTGTACCACGATGGCCCCGTATTTCGTCGCCGTCGATGATATCGTCGATCACCACCGTGGCGGAGGTGAAACATTCGAGCGCGGTGGCACTGATCAACGCTTTATCGTTGACCGTCTGGTCCTGGATCGAGACGCCGAGAAGCACGAGGAGGGGTTTGAGCCGACGGCCGCCGATGAACGAATCGAGACAGTGCTCGCACAGTGTTTGTTCTGGGACGAACTTCCGAAGCGCCCGGGTGATGATCGTATCGATCGTGTCGCGACAGCGTGTCAGATCCTGGAGCGAACTCGATCTCGAGATCTCATCCACCAGGGCATCGTAATCGACCCCCTTCAGGATATCCGAACGGTACCCCGTCGATACACGGGCGAGCATATCCATTGTCCAATTCACCTCAATGCACTCTGCATGACAATACGAACGATCCGAGCTTCGACCAGCGGCTCATTGCGGTCGACATGGGCGATCAGACCACCGCCTGACGGTTGGTCGAATAGCTGCTGGCGGGTTCTCTGGCCTCAGCTCGTATCGCACTTGCCTCTGCCTCTGCCTCTTTTCCTGCACAGCTACCTGCACATGCACCTGCACCTGCACCTGGATTTACATTTGGACCGGCCGCAACACGGTCGAAGATAAGCTGTGCGATCGCCGCAGCCGCCTCGCTACAGCAGTGCCGGAAACTGGGCCAGCTGTTCAGATCGATGACCGCGATCGAGCGATGCCCGACCACGCAGTCGCCTCCGAAGACCTCGACATCCAACGCCTTCGCCGCTGAGAACGCCGCCGCCTCCAACGCCGCGCGCTGCGAGGTGGACAGCCGCTCCTCGGGAGGTGTAAAGAAGAACAGCGGACAGTCGCGTATGCGATCGTAGACGCCGTAGAACTTGATCAATGCGCCCTCGACATGCTGCTGGACGATCGCCGAATTGAGGCCGCGCTGTGCAAAGGACGCAAGATGGTCGGCCAATCGGTCGCGACCGGGCGCATAGAGCACATCGCCGGCACCAAGAAAATGTTGATCGCGGCGTTTGATCCAGTATCCACCCGCATAGTGCGGAATACCGTCCATCCCGTCGGCGGTGGCAATACAGTGGAAGGGCGCTACCGGCACCCCGGCATCCTCCATACGGGTATAAGCGCGAAGACGCTGGCAATTCTCTGTACCCACACAAGAGTTGATCACTGCAACGCCATACTGTTCATATCGCTGGAGATGGCCAAGCAACGGATTGCCCCGGACCATGGTGAAGATCGCGCCAATATTCTCGCCCAGTTCCTCGAGGGCACCATCATGGACCGCAGCAGCGGTAAGAGCAACCACCTCGGCGCCGTTGTGACCCAACGCCGCGACCGTTGCATCGAAGATACGCTGGTCCGCACCGTCGACATCGTGGCAAAAACACGGCTCGCGAGCGATCCCAACCAACGCATTGGTGGACATAATGAAACACCGCCGCACAGATGTTCCACCTCCTATTTAGAATTTCGTTCGGAGAATGTGACAAATGAGAAACTTGACGGTCTGTCAGAATTGTTCTCCGAATAGTGTAACAGTTTCGTACCCCAACATATTGGCGGAGTCATCATTTTCCTCTCCGCCAATGTTCGCAGAATACGCCATAGTGCCTCCGGCACTGTCAGACTCCTCGAACTTCTTTGAAGTATCGGGGATCGCAGCTCGCCGTTTCGCACCGCGAAACGTGGCCGATATGCGAACGATGCAAATTTTTGACCCCCTTCAGAAAATGTAACAAATTGAACGGGGGTCGAAATTGTTACATTATGACAAAGTGTCGAGGTTCTCAATTAATAACACCATAGAGAGCTCAGCTTCAGTTAATATTTCATGAAATATAGCTGCTGTGGGACCGCAACAGTCCGATCTCAGTTCCGTTCCCCACCCCATTGCCGGCGGGGGCAGCGACAGTCCCCAAGCCCTACATCCCACTGGCGCCCCCGTCCCCCGCTTCACCGTAGGTCTGGACGAGGATGCCCGCAACGATCAGCGCCAGTGCCAACGGCGTGGTCCACACGATCGCCTCTGCAAGAATGAAGTGGATGAAGAGGAGCGAGAGGAACGGCGAGGCGTAGATGAAGATCGCGATGCCCGCCGCTTCCTCCGACCGTCGCATCGCTTCCGACCAGATGAAAAAGGTCACACCCATCTCGAAAACGCCGATATAAAGGATCCCACCCCACCCTGCCGCACCGATATCGATGAAGGTCCACCACCCGGCGCCGCTGATCGAAGCCGATATTGCTGCGAGGAGGACGGCGAGCGGCGCGGCGGCGGCGAACCCGATGAAGAGGATGATCGCGTTGGACACCTTCGAGCGGGTGAGGAACGCCCAGTAGCTCGCCCAGACGATCGAGCTAAGGAGTGCGAGCGCGACACCGAGAGGGTCCACCATACCGGTGATACCGCGGCCGCCGAGGGAGAGGACGAGCACGCCGAGGAAGCCGAGGGAGAATGCGGGGAGCGTTCGTCCTTTCAGGCGCTGGCCGAGAACGGGGACGGCGATGAGCGCGAGCGCGAACGCCCAGGTATAGTTCAGCGGCTGGGCGAGCTGCGCGGGGAGCCGGTCGTAGGCGATGAAGAGGATCGCGTAATAGAGAAGCGGGTTCAGCAACCCGAGGAGGACACAGCTGCGGCGCTCCCGACGGGTCAATGACCGGACGCTGTGCCACGACGAACGGATGGTGATGATCGCGCCCAATACGACGAGGGAGACGAGGGCGCTCCCGGCGAGGAGCGTGAACGGCTCCACCGCTCGCAGCGCCAATTTGAACGCGGTGGCCACGGTGGACCAGAGGAGAACGGCGCTGATCGCGTGCCCGGTGCCGCTCGGTCTCGCACGATCTGCCATACCTCCCCGATGAGAGCCAATGGTATGTATATCTATATGTATGTCTAATATCTACATGTATCTACATGTGGCTGTAGCCGCAAGTGTGAGGGTGAGGCTCATTCCAGGCAGAGCACCTAGCTAATACATTTTCTGGCGAAAACATATATACTCGAACCTTTGAATGGAGTGAGCCGGTGAGGGTGAGGGTGAGCGCGCTAATGCTCGGACCGCGATATTATATAAGGACGCGGACATATCCACAACCGCGCTCTCGCATGCGCTCGGTTCGGTCGATCGTGGCGAGATCGAACATGTGATCGCCGCGCAACCGCCGGAAGACGCAAACGGTCCATACACACAGGCGCACGATTGGGTGAACAGATGACGAAAAAACGCGATGTCAAACGCAAGGTCTCCCCGACGAAAAAGGTACGCACAAAGGAGGTCCGCGCACGGGCCGAACCGTTGGCGTCCGACCCAGAGATCATCGTTTCCAAGGATCGGACCTTCTCGACGGTCTATGTCACCAATGCCACGGTCTCACTCTCCGAAGAGGTCGTCAGGATCACATGCTGGGACGAGTACCCGTCACATATGACGCTCCCGGGCGAGGAGCCCAACATAGAGAAGGTGGCGAAGGTCCAGATCGTGGTCCCGATCAACCAGCTCGAGATACTTCTCGAGGAGATCTTCCAGATGCGGGATGTGATCCAAGCGCGCGAGGAGAGGTGAGCGGAGGCCTATCGGAGCGTATCGTGACGCGGACGCCGATCCGGCCGCTGCTGCTCCACCAGATCATCGCTAAAGGAATACTTATATAGCTACAACCGATTAAGAAGGCTGTTCGGACACCCGTTCGATCGGTGGGGCGACCATGATCATCGAAGTAACGGAACTATTTGATAAACAGATCTACACACCGAAAGGAGATTACCTCGGACTCGTTGATAATATTATCCTCGATTGCGAAAGCTCGAAGATCTATGGATTAGCTCTTTCCCAGACCAACCCGAAGCTGGTCGAAGAATCGCGTAATATCACCATACCGTACCGCTGGCTGCGCGAGGTGCAAGAGGTGATCATCCTTCGATACTTCCCGGGCCGGGTGAAGGTCATGCAAAAGGAGCGGCCCACGAGCCGAAAGTTGCGCGTGGTCAAGGAGGCATGGGGCGAGGGCGGCGTGACACGCGAAGAGTGGCATTGATCCCCCCTCATTCCACCTTATTCCCATGAGATCGAGCGTAATATGAGCGCGCCGTACCAGCGCGGCCCCCGAACAGCCTTTTCCGTTGCTGAGGGAGGGCTGTCCTCTTTTCCACAACGTAGCCCACCACGAGCGATATGCCCGAACCGACACCCCCATTCTCCAACAGACAACATACCAAACTCAACCCCTACCGGCAAAACGCGTATCAGACGCCACTCAGCCCTTCCTCGACCCATATTTCCCATTCCCCCGCTTGCTTGCTCATGCTGCACCTGCCTTCCTCCCTTCCACCCCACTTCTCCCTCCCTTTCCTTCACCGCACCCCGCAAACCGCTCCCCGCTAACCGCACCCCGCTAACCGCACCCCGCTCCCCGCTCCCCGCACACCGCAAACCGCACCCCGCACACCGCTCCCCGC
>CAZSUE010000005.1:0-14613 GCA_964609045.1 uncultured archaeon
TGGTCCAGGTGCGTCGCAAGCGCGACCGCGCGCGCGGCGTGATCGAGCGCACCCGCTCCGACCTCGCTGTCGCCGTGCGCCAGCAACGGCTGGAACGGTCGCTCCAGGCGGCACGGGAGGCGTACGACACCGCGAACGAACGCGGTTGAACGACAGCACCGAAGACTCTCCCACCATCGTCCAGTCTCACATGGTCCAAGCCGACTCGGGCACAAATGTTTTAACACCCAATATGTATGGAGGTCGAAGTGTCCCCTCGCCATGGCTGAGGTAGTGTAGATTGGTTATCATATGGGACTGTGGATCCCTTGACCCGGGTTCAAATCCCGGCCTCGGCCCTTTTTTCTCCCCTCCTCTCCCCCTGTTTCTGATCGGTTCTCCCCCTCCTTCCTTCCCGACGGCACTGGAGCAGTGCGTTTTTAATAATACCGCTCCAATGCGCGCCGATAGGAGTGTGCGCCATGCAGCCCGAAGAGGAGCCAGTGCAAATGCGGTATCACAGCTCATCGTCAGACCGACCGACAGCACCGTCCAATCGCCCCTTCCCCACCGGGCTGGAGGGGCTGGAACTGCCCCATCCGCCAGGCAAAGCGCCACAACGGTCCGAACCTGCCGCGCGAGCGTTATTCTATCGCTGTGAGCAGATCTTCATCGCCGCGCTCGAAGCGGCACTGGCGACGCATTTTGAAGCGCGGTATCCAGGAATCGCCCCCACGCGGTTCGCGCTACGACCCGAGCCGAAGAATCTCAGTTACTATTATTGCTACGATGAGAACGAACGGCTCGTCGTCCTCCACCATGGCTCGCTCAAACGATGGCTGGTGGAACGCTTCGAACAGCTCCTCCGGCGCGCAAGAGTGGGTGGGTCGTTCGAGCAGCTCCGCGTAGAGACGACCACCGCGCTCGAGGAGGTACTCGTCGGGGAGAATCTGCAGGTGCGCGAGCTCACACTGGGTGAAGAGAAGGCCTATCTGCGCCGGGTCTTCCAGCAACGGTATGGCGTCGGGTCGAAGAAGGGGGCGCGTGGGCCGCCGCCGAGCATCGAGGCGAAGATGCGCGAACTGTCGCACGCCAAATATACTGCTGCGCTCCGGCTCGCACTGGAAACCGTCGACCCCACCCCTCTTGACGCGCCGGCGGAGGACCACGGGGGATTGGCACACCGCCTTCGGGACCGGGGTCTGAATCCCATCCTCGATCTGGGGGCCGGTACCATGGGCCCCGAATTTTTTCAGCGCCTCGCCGACGAGGGGCTTTCCTATACGGGGGTGGACCTCGTGCCGGTCGGAATTGCGCGTGGTAAGCCAAAACTGCGATTCGCGCGCGGTGATATCGAGCATCTCCCACGGAAGGTCAGAGACCGCGATTATGTATTGGCGCTGGCCATCAACGCGCTGGAGACGACCACCCGCCCCTGGCTCGCGTTGGAGCAATGTGCAACGACACTCGCCCACAAAGCACTCCTCTTGGCAGAGTTCAACCAATACGAAGGCTCGTTCCTCTATACCGGCAATCCGTTCACGCTCGAGCGCTTTCTTACCGCCGCAGAAGAGCGTTTTGTTCCACGTGGCGGCGCGCTCATCGTCACGCCCGACAGTCCAACGGGACGCGACTGGGTCGTCGTACTCGAGAGAACGGGATGCGACACTCGAGCGCAGGACTCGTCCAGCGAACCGCCTCAACTCAAGATCTCGTCGGGGGGCGCTCGATCGGGGCGTTCGCGGCGCCGCGCGCCGGGTACGGTCCTCGCCACGCTCCAATTCTCATGATGATAGGAGAAAGTTGAAACTTCGAATTTGAAGCTACGCTTGAAGCCTAGGTCGAATTCTAAGTCTAAGTCTAAGTCTATACCGCTATCCATAGCCACGCTGTCGCCGCGGGCCACCTGAGGAGAAGGAAGGTTCCCAGCGCCGTTCATTTATAAGATGAATGTCAACGGGGAGGGCGCACATCCGGTGCAGGGTCGGTGCAGGGTCAAAGCGAAAAGTGGCCACCTGGCCATCCAATGTCACAAAGAGGGCTACGGACGGGGAGAGTAAGTTTAATATGAGTGGATAGTATTCACACCAGCCTGAATCCACGATTTATTGGCGTGAGAAATGCCGTTATCGACCCTTTGGAGCGACCACCGTGAGCACCCACGATATTGCACGATTGAAACGCGCAGAAGATATGGCCGAGCGAAAGGTCGAACGCGCACAAAAAGAGATGCACGAGCTCCTCGCCGAGACCGAGGAGGATATTGCGCAGAAGGCGGAGCGTGTATTCAGTACATATCGCGAGACGCTGGCCAAAAAGAAAGATGAGAACCGACGGTCCGCAGAAAAAGAAGCGGAACGTATCCGAGCCGAAGGGGTCGCGCAAGCCGAGGCGATCAAGCGGAAAGTTCGCTGGAATAAGAAGACCGCGATCAAGTATATTGTCGACGTGGTCCTCGGCGAAGACGCATAAGCATAAGCGTCACCATACCGACCCGACAAAGGATAGAAAGATCGATCATTGAAGTTGAACGAGGGAGTGGATGGGTTACCCGGCACGGATGAAGAAGGTGAGGATCGCGGTCCATAATACATATTTGGACCCGCTGATCGCGGCATTACACGAAGCTGGACTCGTCCAGTTCTTCGACCCCGACGAAGAGGGGGCGTTCGAACCCGACGCGGAGAGCGGCGTGCCTGAGCACTACCTCCAGCAGGTCACGGTGCCCCGTGAGGCGTCGCAATGTGTCTCGTTGGTCCAGCGCATCGACCGCGCGCGAGAGGTCCTCGACGAAGCGAAACCGCCGGGACCCGGCTTCGTCAAATCGTTCGTCAACCGCTCCATCAGGCCAAAGCGCGAAGTGACACATCGTACGCTCAAATCGATCATCGACGAGGCCGAAGAACTCCTCGATTCCGTGGAACCGGTCACCGACGCGGCCTCAGCCGCGTTCACCGAGATGCGCGAGCGCGAGAACACGCTCACGCTCCAGCAAATGTACGTCGATAATCTCGCGCCGCTCGGGGTCGACCTCGGCTATGTCGGCAGCGGGAGACGGGTCGTGGTCAGAGCGGGATGGGTCGACGATATCGACGCGCTGGATCAAGCGATGAAGTCGGTGAAGGACGCCACCTATATCAAAAGCGTCGCCGACGGCGGTGCGGCGGTGATCGTCGCCGCGCACATCGACGAACGCGCCGCACTGGATCAGGTGCTGCGCGGACGGTTCTTCCAGGAATACGAGCTCGGCGATCTATCCGGTACGCCGGAGGACGCACGACGGCGGATCGAAAAGGAATACGCCGAACTGGAGGCCGAGCGTGAAGAGCATATGGAGAAGCTCCGCAACATCCGCAACCAATATCTAAAGGACCTCGAAGTGCGCCGCGAAGAGCTGCGCATCGAACGCAGTCGGCTCCAGGTCCGCCAGCGGTTCCGCGCGACGCGCTATACTACCATCCTCTACGGATGGGTGCTGAAACAAAATGTCTACGCGCTCCTCGACCTCTGCTCCAAGCAGACCGAGGGCCATGTGGAAGTGCGGCTGAAAGACCCGGCGGAGGACGAAGAGGTACCGGTCAAGATGAAGAATCCGCGCTGGGCGGAGCCGTTCGAAGAGCTGACCAAGCTCTTTGCCACACCACGCTACAATGAGATCGATCCCACCGTTCTTATCGGGCCGGCGTTCGTGATATTCTTCGGGCTCATGCTCGGCGATGCGGGATACGGACTTCTCTTACTGGGGTTCGCACTCTATGGCTATATCAAGATCGGGCCGTATAGCGCGTTGTTGCGCAAGGCGGCCTATATCGGCATACTCATGGGCGGTGCCACGATATTCTTCGGCATACTCATGGGCTCGTTCTTCGGCAATCTCCTCCCGACCTTCTTCTATCCACAGATCGCCGGCGAGAAGATGCTCCTCTATGAATGGAGTTTCGAGATGCCGTTATACGGCATGGTCCATCTACCGTACGATCCGATCCCCCAACCGCTCTTCCTCCTCATCGTCTCGCTCATCCTCGGTCTCTTCCAGCTCAATGTCTCGCTGGCTACCGCGGCGTACCAGAACATCAAAAAGGGCGACTATCGATCCGTGTTCACCGCGCAGGTCTCATGGTGGCTCTTCCAGCCCACCTTCGGCATCCTCGCCTGGTGGTTCATCTTCGGTGGCGCATTTGCGCGCAATACACTGATCGGCGCGCTCATCGGTGTCGCCGTCTCAATGGTGCTCTTCGCCATGGAATCGGGCGGCATATTCATCTTCGACATCACCGGCTTTATGGGTGACTGGCTCTCGTATTCCCGCATCCTCGCACTGGGACTCGCCACGGCCGGGCTCGCGCTGACCATCAATATCGTCGGTGAACTGCTCGGTGCGGGAGGGCTCGTCCTCGGCATCGCCGCCGGTGCGATCGTGATCGTCGCGCATTTCTTCAATTTCATACTCCAGGCACTCGGCGCGGGTATCCATTCGTTACGGCTGCAGTTCGTCGAGTTCTTCAATCGTTGTTACGAGGGCGGTGGCCATTTCTTCCGACCGTTCACCGCACGCCGGACCCATACCCAGCTGGAGGTGGAACACGCCTAACATCGGTGCAACGGGATTTTTCTCGCATGCACTCCCGATTCGTTCCAATTACCCACTTAATACTTACCAGCTACCCATTTAGTAACCACTTACGAGAGCGTATACGGATCTAACTTTAAATATCGACCATTCAAAACCTATCAACGCGAACACGGTCAACCGAACGATCACGACCCAACATCCTATCGAGAACGACCCAACAAGAATATACGACCGACGACCAGGACCAGAACAAATAGATAGAACCTACCGACACGACACGACACGACACTACCAGGACGATTGGAGACTTCCAACACAATTATCAGATTGAAACGGTCGAGGTGAATGAATGAAGCTGAAAAAGATCACAGGGCTGGTCCTTATCGGACTCTTACTGTTCATGCTCTGTGCAAGTGTGGCTGCAGCGCAAGAAGACGGAACGACTGACGAAGACAGTGCGCAAGAGGAAGCGGAACGGACCCAAGGGATGATCGCCATCGGGATCGGGCTGGCCGTAGGTATCTCCGGCATCGCCTCATCTCTCGGTGTCGGCATCGCCGGTTCGGCCGGTTGCGGCGTGATCGCCGAGAACCCCGATTATTTCGGTAAATCCCTCGTGCTCCAGGCGCTTCCCATGACGCAGAGTATCTACGGCCTTCTCACCGGTATCCTCCTCATGCTGGGGTCGGGTATCCTCGGCGAACTCGATGTCGGGCTGATGACCTCGCCGGTGATCGGACTGGCAGCCATCGGGATCGGGCTCATCGTTGGGCTCACTGGCATCTCTGCGATCCCACAGGGCATCACCTCAGCTGCGGGGATCAGCGCATATGCGCGCAACGAGGAAACCTTCGCCAAGAGTATCATATTCTCGGTCATGTCCGAGACGATGGCGATCTTCGGGCTGCTCGCTGCGATCCTCATCATGAGCGGGCTCGCGCTCCTCGGCGGATAAGAGTAGAGGACGGGTCGCTCGGCACCCTCCCCTCATTCACCGTCTCTTTCGATCGCCAATGAGCGAGTGATGCGAAATGTTCCAAATGAACACCACTGCCACGACGCAGATGCATACACGGCGAGGCAAACGAGATGAGAGCGATGATCGGATCACCCGAGGAAAGGAGGAAACGAGGACGCGACGACGAGTTCTGTCAGAAGAACGAGCAATGTGCGACGAGAAAGGAGAAAGCCGAAAGCAGATAGGCGATAGGCGATAGGCGATAAGAGAATCGGTGTGCCATCATGTCAATCCAGACGATAATCGACCGTATCAATCAGGAAGCCACGGAAGCAGCGAAAGAGAAGCTCGAGACCGCGCGTAAGCACATCGGCGAGCGACTCATGCGCGCGAAGCGCGAGCGGAGCAAGCAATTGAAGCAGATGCGCGAACAGGCGGAAAAGGAACGCGAGATCGAGCGTAATATTCGCATCTCCGAAGCACGCCGCGAGGCACGCCGAACCGTCCTGGAAGCGAAAGAGGAGGTCATCTCCGAATGCTTCCAGATCGCGAAAAAGAAACTCTCGAAGCTCTCGGAGACGCGCTATGAACAGTTCCTCGAGCGGATGCTCGATGCGGCGCTTGAGAAGCTCGACGGCGAGTGCGTTGCACACCTGACCCGTGAAGAGGATCGAGAATGGTTTGCCAGCGCCTCACGCCGCGTCAGCGTCGCATCGGCACTCATCGATGGGCGCGGCGGGTTCATCCTCGAAGGCGCGAAGGGGAGGATGCGCATCGACGCTACTTTCGACGGCATCCTCACTCGGGACCACACGGCGATCAGGGCCGAGGTGGCGAAGATACTCTTTGCCGACCTCGATCTTGCGACCGATGAGGAAGGTGACGCGACAACGCCCAAGCCAGATCCGGGATCGGAGGTAACATCGGGGGCGGAGTCGGATTCGAAGTCGGATCCGAAGTCGAAAATAGAGCCACAGACAGGGGCGGAGAGCGAGTCGTTGCCGTCCGGTGACGCTGCGTAAGATCGAAGAGATATCGATATCTGGCATCGGAAACCCAAAGAGAATTAGAAGGGGAGCGAAACGGTACGGAGCAAACGAAATACGATCGAGGACGAAGCATGGGACGAGGAGCCGAACGATCACGAGGATGGCGATGTCGCTCTATCTTTACCTCTATCTCTATCCCTAACTCTATCCCTAACTCTATCCCTAACTCTATCCCTAACTCTAACTCTGTCTCTACCTCTGTCTCTACTCCATCTCTAATTCTAACTCTATTATAACGGAGGCCCGAGAACGATGTTAGACCAATTACTCGACCCTTCGACGCCGCTGTTCTGGATCTTCATCTCGATCCTCGCAGGGGTCGTCTCCATCCTCCTCATGCGACGATTCCGCTACATCGTTATATTGATCCGGTTCTCCTATCCCAACGCAAAGTTCAACGCCATGGGCAATCGATTCGTCCACGAGGACGAACTGGACCGCTTGGTCGAGTCGAACGATGTTTCAGATGCGTTGAACATGATCGCTTCGAAGGATTACGAGTTCAAGGAGCTTCGCACGCTCGCCGAGATCGATCATGCGTTGCGCGCCACGAAATTCGCTTTCTTCGATCGCATGGCCAGCGAGTTGCCCACGGTCGTTCAGCCCGTGCTCGATGCATATATGCGGAAATTCGAGATGGGCATGGTCAAGGCCGCGCTGCGCGCCAAACTGTTCGATCAGCCGAAAGCGACGCTCGAGCGTGCGCTCGTGCCCGTCGGTTCACTCTCACATAAAACGATCGAGAAGCTCGTCGACGCCGAACGGGTGGAGGATGTGGCTGCCATTCTCGAGCACGAACCGTACGCGGATCTGATCAAGTCACATATTGAAGCACGCGAGCGCAGTGCCGGGAAGGTTGGGTTCGATACGCTCGAGCACGCGCTGGATCGGTTCGTCATCGAGGAATTGAAAGAGGCGGTGGAGGATATCGACCGGATGATCCAGCCCGCAGTGCGCGAATTCGTCCTCGAATATATCGATATCGTCAACCTCAAACTCCTCTATCGCACCACGCATCTGAACTATCCCAGCGATCGGATCTACGAACTGCTCATGTCCGACGGACTGCGGCTCTCCGATTGGAAGCTCGAGCAGCTCAGTCGTGCGGAGAATGTGCAGGAACTGACCGCACAGCTCGACGGTACGCCCTGTCATCGACCGCTCAAGAATGCGTTCTTGCGTTATATGAAGGAGAAGAGCGCCGCCGTATTCGAGCTCGTGCTCGACCAGTATCTGCTCCGGCAATCGATCCGATATTCCACCAAGCATTTCACCACGGTCGGGCCGATGGTGCGGTTCATGATCTCGAAGGAGTTCGAAATGCGTAACCTCCGCACCGTCCTGCACGGCCTCTCCGAACGCTGGACGCGCGAGCAATTACGACCGCTGCTCGTCACCGAATCGCGGGAGGTGTGATCCGATGGCGAGCCATCGAGAGCGCAACGACCACGATCACACCGTCCTTCACCCCAAATTGCAGAGAATGGAGGTGCGGCGATGAAGCTGGGCGTCATCGGTGATTGGGAGACGGTCCACGGGTTCGGGCTGACCGGCATCGAGCATCGATTCCTCGCCGACGCAAAGGAGAATGCGACCGACGCGTTCGAGCAGGCGACCGACCCAAGGCTGAAGCTCGGCATTTTGATCATGACCGAGACAGTGGGCGACTGGCTCACAGAGGTCATCGATCGGTGGCGGCGCCAGAACCGGCTCTTCCCGATCATCGTACAGATACCGGATAAGACCGGCCCCATAAAGCGCCCCGATCCGATCTCAAGTCTCATCCGGCGCGCCGTGGGCGTCGATATTACGAAAACGAGCAAATAACGATAAAAAATGAGCGGTACAAGTTCATTGAAACCCGCTATCTCATCATCAAACCAAAACCGAGCGATCACCTTCACCTTCACCCGTTCAATATCACGCACAAATCACGATCATACGAGCTGAGAAATGGAGAATGGCTCATGAAAGACGGAGTAATTACAACGATCGCCGGCCCAGTGGTCAAAGCGACGAAGATGTCAGGTTCGAAGATGTACGATGTCGTGAAGGTCGGCGAAGATCAGCTGATCGGCGAGATCATCGAGCTCGAAGAAGATGAAGCGACGATCCAGGTCTACGAAGAAACGAGCGGTGTGCGACCCGGTGAGCGGGTCTTCAAGACCGGGAGACCACTCTCCGTCGAGCTTGGTCCCGGTCTCATCACCCAGATCTACGACGGAATCCAGCGCCCGCTCCCGGTCATCGCCGAAAAGACGGGCGATTTCATTACCCGCGGGATCGACATCCCGCCGCTGGACCATGACAAGAAATGGCGGTTTACGCCCACGGTATCCGCGGGCGACGAAGTGACCGGCGGGTCGATCATCGGCACCGTTCCCGAAACGGTCATCAAGCAAAAAGGTGACGAAGAAACGGTCATCGAGCATCGCGTCATGGTACCGCACGGTACCGCCGGCACCCTCGAGTGGGTGGCGGAGGCGGGCGAGTACACCATCGAGGAGCCCGTTGCGCGACTCGCCACCAACGACAAGAACGAAACCAAGGAGCTCACCATGCTTCAGTACTGGCCCGTGCGTCAGGGACGACCGTTCGCGAAAAAGAAGGACCCGAACCTCCCGCTCCTCACCGGTCAGCGCATCCTCGATACCTTCTTCCCGATGTCGAAGGGCGGCACGGCGGCGATACCCGGCGGGTTCGGCACCGGCAAAACGGTCACGCAACATCAGCTTGCAAAATGGTGCGATGCGGAGGTGATCGTCTATGTGGGCTGCGGCGAGCGCGGCAACGAAATGACCGATGTGCTCCGCGAGTTCCCCGAACTGGAGGATCCGTACCGCCCCGGCAGCCCGCTGATGAACCGTACCGTCCTTATCGCAAACACCTCGAATATGCCGGTGGCCGCGCGCGAAGCCAGTGTCTATACCGGTATCACCATGGCCGAATATTACCGCGATATGGGGTATAATGTCGCATTGATGGCAGATAGTACGAGCCGCTGGGCGGAGGCGATGCGCGAGATCTCCGGGCGGCTCGAGGAGATGCCCGGCGAGGAGGGCTACCCCGCCTACCTCGCGTCACGGCTCGCCGATTTCTACGAGCGCGCCGGGCTCGTCGCTGTCGAATGCGACGAGGAGCGGGACGGGTCGGTTTCGGTGGTGGGAGCGGTCTCGCCACCGGGCGGCGATTTTTCCGAGCCGGTGACCCAGAACACGCTCCGGATCGTGAAGGTCTTCTGGGCGCTCGACGCCGACCTCGCCGATCGGCGCCATTTCCCGTCGATCAACTGGCTCCGGAGCTACTCGCTCTATCTCAACCAGGTCAAGAGTTGGTGGCACGAGAAGGTCGGAGGCGATTGGTACCACCAGCGCGAGCGCGCCATGGCGCTCCTCCAGAAGGAGAACGAGCTGCAGGAGATCATCCAGCTCGTCGGACCGGACGCGCTGCCGCCGCGCGAGCAACTGGTGCTCGAGGGCGCGCGCGTGATCCGCGAGTCGTTCCTCCAGCAGAACGCGTTCCATGAGGTGGATACTTACTGTCCGCACGAAAAGCAGTACGAGATGCTCCGCATCTTTCTGAGTTTCTACGACCTCATGATCGACGCACTGGAACGCGGCGCGGAGGCCGAGAAATTGAAAGTGCTCCCGATCAAAGAGGAACTGGGCCGCATGGCCACCGTGGACAACGACCGTTTCCCGGAGGAGTTCGAGACGATCGAATCGGAAATGAAAAAACAGATCGAGGCGGAGGTGGACCAATGAGCGGGACGAAGGAGAAGCGCACCGCCGAACGCGAAGCGGATCTGGGAGCCAGTCGTGAATATTCGACGGTCCGTGAGATCTCCGGTCCGTTGATCGTCGTCGATAAGATCAGCGACGTCGCGTTCAACGAAGTGGTACGCATCCGCGACCCCTCCGGCCGCGAACGGCTCGGGCAGGTGCTCGAAGCACAGACCGATAAGGCGATCATCCAGGTGTTCGAAGGGACAAAGGGGCTCGATACGGAGCAGACCTCGGTGCGGTTCATCGGCGAGACGATGAAGTTCTCGGTCTCTGGCGAGATCCTCGGCCGCGTCTTCGACGGCTCGGGCGAGCCCATCGACGGGCTGCCGCCGATCATCCCCGACGAGCATCTCGATATCAACGGCGCACCGATCAACCCCAGCGCGCGCGAGTATCCGCGCGAGTTCATCCAGACCGGCATGTCCACGCTCGACGGGTTGAACACGCTGGTGCGCGGCCAGAAGCTGCCGATCTTCTCCGCTTCCGGCCTTCCGCACAACCAGCTCGCCGCACAGATCGCGCGGCAGGCGAAGGTCATCGGCCAGAAAGAGGACTTCGCGGTGGTCTTTTGCGCCATGGGCATCACGGCGGAGGAGAGCAATTTCTTCATCCACGACTTCGAGCGCACCGGCGCCATCGAGCGTGCGGTGCTCTTCCTCAACCTCGCCGACGACCCGGCCATCGAGCGGATCATCATCCCGCGGATGGCGCTCACCGCCGCCGAATACCTCGCGTTCGAGGAGGGGATGCATATCCTCGTGATCCTCACCGATCTTACCAATTATTGCGAGGCGCTCCGTGAGATCGCCGCCGCGCGCGAGGAGGTGCCCGGCCGGCGTGGCTACCCCGGCTACATGTACACCGACCTTTCGACGATCTACGAGCGCGCCGGGCGGATCCAGAACCGTAATGGCACCATCACCCAGATACCGATCCTCACCATGCCCGACGACGATATCACGCACCCGATCCCGGACTTGACTGGCTATATTACCGAGGGCCAGATCGTGCTCTCGCGCGAGCTGCACCGCAAAGGGATCCATCCGCCGGTCAATGTGCTCCCCTGTCTCTCGCGGTTGATGAAACAGGGCATCGGCGAAGGGAGTACCCGTGAGGACCACGACGATGTGAGCAATCAGCTCTATTCGGCGTACGCCGAAGGGGTGGACCTCCGCGACCTCGTGGCGGTAGTTGGTGAGGAAGCGCTCACCGACCGCGATAAGAAGTTCCTCCAGTTCGCCGACGCGTTCGAGAAACGGTTCGTCACGCAGGACCCGGACGAGGACCGTTCCATCACCGAGACGCTCGACCTCGCATGGAACCTCCTCCAGATGCTGCCGCGCGAAGAGCTCAAGCGTATCGATCGGAAGTATATCGAGAAGTATCATCCAGGGAACCGCTGAACGGTACCAAGTACCAGCCACTCCAGCCACTCCTCCCGTCGAAACGAGAAACGATCGGCGATCGGCGATCGACCGTCTCATAGAGCATATCTTTTTTATTTCAGAGCCGCCCAATGAGAAATATCGGCGGGTAGGGACGCTGAAGGGCTCAGGGGCTCAAGGGCTCAGAGGCTCAGGGGTTCAACGGCGCGATGGTCTCCGTCCCAACCCCTACCTCGACTCCTCGTTCTTCGTACCGATCCGATCGGCGATGAACATGAACGCACGGCGACGAAGGATGATGATGAACGCCGCCGTCGCGCTGAGAATGCTGGGGATGAAAAAGAAGGTCGCAGCGAAGATACCGCTCAGCGCGCCAAAGAGCGCGACGGGAAAATGTGTTCGTTTGAAGACCATGAGCGCGGCGACACCGACGAGGACGCAGACGACGATCAGTATCGCGCTGCAGAACCCCATGAGCTCTCGAACTCGATCCTTGGTCGCGTTGCTGTAGGTGCCTTTCTCCACACTTCCGGTACCAGCGTTGAGTGTGAGGTCCTCACGGTTGGGTTGGCTGCCCAAATAGGTCGGCGTCAGCGTGATATTATGCGTTTTCGTAACATAGCCTGTCGCGTTGACGGTGAGCTTCGCGTTGCCCGCCGCCACACCCGTGAACCGATACCAGCCGCTCTCGTTGGTTCCGGTGGTGTGGTTTTCATCGCTGCGTTGGTAGTGTAATCGTACGCTGGCGCCGTCGAGCGGCTCGCCGCGATCGGTCTCCACCCGCCCTTCCAGCGCTGCGCGCTCAATATCCAACGGTTGCTCTGCTGCATTGGGGTCGATGATCAGTTGTGCCGCGGAAATAGCGCATATCAGCGCCACCGCGACGAGGAGATAGCCGGCGATGGGGAGGAGCCCGAACCAATTCATACTGCCGCGTGGGTCGGGCTCGTCCAATGTCGGCGGTGGCTGTTTTTCGCGCGGCGGGCGGAAGATGTACGATCTCTGAAGCTCGCGTTTGAACCGTTCGCCCCGTGACTGCTCTTTCCGGCCGCCCGTTCCACCGTTCTTCGGCCGAGGCGCTCCCACCGCAGGGTTCGGAGCCGTGGCCTTATCAGGGTCGGGTTTGGTGTTGCGTTCTGCCCCCTTGTGTTTTTCATCCACCTTATCTGAAACAACAACTCCTTCACATACCTCACGAATAGGAGTTTTCGGGTCGTGGCATTTGAGGTTGAAGTCGAGGTTGGGGTCGAGGTTGCGTTTGGGTTTGGGTGCCGCCCTCCCAGCAGGTTCGCCACTATCATCCGACATCTCGACCACTGGGCTTTGCGCCACATGCTATGAAATACCAACTTTTATCGATGGGGGTGAAAGGGACTTTTCCAAAGTCAGACACGCCGCTCGGTTGGCGCCGGCCGTATTGGCTGGCGGCGATCGTTATGCGAGATATGCTCGAGCGTCGAGCCTGGCGAGCGCGTCCCTCTTGCGGGTATGGGCCCCGATCGATCGTCACTATTATTGACGGACCCATTTATTATTGACGTATTCGAGCCCGTTATCGCGGAGGTGTTTGATGAAGGTCCGCCGTGTGAGTCCGAAGGTCGTCTCAAAATCGTCAAAATCCTTCTTCTTCGTAATAAACCCGTCCGCCTCGAGCCGTTCGCCGATCCATTCACTGATCGATCGTGCCGCACGCGACCGCTTGTTCGACCCCGTCGTGGACCTCGACGAAGAGGCGGCTTTGGATGCAGCCTCAGCCTTGCCCTCCTCGGCATCTTCGGCATCTCCGGCATCTTCGGGTTCCTCCTCCGTTGCGCCTTCGATCGGTTCTATCGGTTCCAGCTCCGGTTCCGGTTCGGGCGGGCGTAATGCGGGCGGGAGGTTGCCGGTGACGAGAAAACGGTTGATCACCGAATTGAGCTCTGCGGTAGAATAATCGAGTTCGCGCGCGCGGCCGATGATTGCAAAGAGCGAGAGCCGTTGCTCGGTATCCAGCGCGTCCCAGACAAATTCCTCCTCGACGGGTGTATAATAGGCTTCGGCCATCGGTTTCAGTGCGTCGACGAGGTATGTCTGGAACCGTCTGACGACCGTTTTGTGCCGGTAGGCCACCATCGCCTCTTCGGTGGCATGCCAAGCCGCGAGAAGTTTTTCTTCCTCCTCCTCGCTGAGATCGTTCATGCTCACATCGTCTGGTAAATGTGGTTCGAACCACTCCTTCATTGTTTCCTTTACTATTGTAATCCCCCCGGATGCTCCGTGGGTTGTCGGTTTGAATATGATCGGTGCGTGGTAGCGGGATCGGTCATGAGCCCAGGACCAACGGTCTTTTGCTCTGCGATTTCCCGCCAGATGGGTTAGAGTGTCCGGTCGAAGATCGTGCCGATCTCCTTTTCAAACACCTTGATGAACTCGTGCGCGATGTTCTCCCGTATCTCGTCGGGAATGATCTCGAGCCCGAGCTTGGCGCAGCTCTTCCCAAGCTTCATGTTCGCATAGGCTTGTTTCAACCTCGCTTGGAAATAGAGCTTGATCGCTTGCTTGAACTCTTCGCGCAGCTCCGGATGCTGATCCAGCGTCTCACGGACGATGCGCTTGATCTCGTCCTTGACCATCTCGCGCGCCGCTTCGACGAACAGCTCCTCGGCCCCCAGTGCGTCTGTGACCGCATTTTTGAATATCGGTATGATCTTTTTCTCTATTTCGCCCATAGCAATACAACGCTGCGTCGGTGAATAGTGAGATGTGAAGGGTGATGAGTGAGGTGTAAAGGGTGATGAGTGAGGTGCAAAGGGTGATGAGTGAGGTGCAAAGGGTGATGAGTGAGGTGTAAAGGGTGATGAGTGAGGTGTAAAGGGTGATGAGTGAGGTGCAAAGGGTGATGAGT
>CAZSUE010000005.1:14713-24250 GCA_964609045.1 uncultured archaeon
GATGAGTGAGGTGCAAAGGGTGATGAGTGAGGTGCAAAGGGTGATGAGTGAGGTGCAAAGGGTGATGAGTGAGGTGTGAAATGGTGACGAAAGCAGGTGGCTTTCAGCCATAGGAAATGAAAATGTAGGATGAGGTTTCAGGTCCTATACCATCGACCATGCGCGACCGCCCATACTTGAAGACGACGACGAAATTTTCAAACCAAGGGTAATGAGTGCAGTCCAGTGTGAAGAGTTACTCGGCTCCGATTAATTGCGCCGGCGTTTTGCGCCGAAGATGAGAAACCCAACGATCACGGCAAAGAGCGCGACCTGGATATCGAACCCGGGGATATACATCCCTTTCATACGGCAATAGAACGGATATTCCTCGTCTTTGACGAGGCCACCGGCCATTTGCGACCCCTCGCTCACGATCTTGAGGTTGATCCCGGAGATCTCGTTGGTCCAGATCGTCCAATCCATGGGCGTGGTCACGGATACGGAGACCTTGGCCGTACCGCGCTCTTCGATGTCCACGGAGGAGGCGGAGACATGCACCACCCAACCCGCATCTGCCAATTGTTTCTGGTTCGTGATATCGATATTGAACGAATCGAACCCGTTCCCTTCGTTATGGACCCTGAGCTCGAACGCAGTCGTCTTCCCCGGCGCCAGTTCCTTATACGGACTGGACGAGTCGACCATCACGTCGTAGAACTGTTTGATATAGACATTCGTATGGGTCGGGTTGACATCCACGGGCACGAGGCCGGGTATCGGTGTGGCCTGACCCGTGATCATCACCTCTTGATATTCGAGATAGCTGGTCCGCGGCGGTGCGCGCACACTCAACCGGAACGGCTGTTCGGTTTGTGTCGCCGAGAACGCCATGGTAGAGGGCGATACCGACGCGCTCCAGTTCCCAGCATCGGTTTTGAGCGAGAAGAGGATCTGCTGGACATTATTTCCGACGCCGATGCCCTCGCAATAGACCCGACCGGTGAACTGTACGAGACCGCTCTGCCCGGGGCCAACTTCGGCCTCTTGCTCCGGCTCCTCGACATAGATCGTCGAGACGATCTGTGACGCGCCAGCGGAGCCCATCAGGAAAAGGACGGTTAGGAGCAATCCAACGATCCAACCAATCCGATACGACCGTGTCATTCTTATACCTCGGTTTCGTCCACTGGGCTATATCCTCCAATTGAAGCGGAGCCGAACAATGTCCAGGTCCAATAGGAACGCTGTGCGGCCATCGGATAATGATATCTAATTTCTTGATCCAGCAGACGTGGTTGTATGATAATGTCGCGCGCATTAAAAAATGTATCGGGGACGGAATTTTGAGCGTTCCAGCTTTTGAAAAAGAGGATGACCGTCCGGTGTTCGAAGCGATCGCGGGCCATTTCGACCGTACCCGCCGGAACCCCTGGAAGGAATGTGTCGCCTTCCTCCAGGGACTGACCGAACGCGCTCTCGTCCTCGACCTCGGCTGCGGCAATGGCCGGCATATGATCAGCGCCGTCGAAGCGGGCCACGACGCCGTTGGTCTCGACCGTACGGCGGCGTTATTGGCACTGGCGGCACAGAACCTTCGGGGTGCCAGGCACCGCCACGGCGTTCACGCATGGCTGGTGCGCGGCGATGTGCGCGCAATCCCACTGGGCGGTGCAACGGTGGACGCCGCGGTCTACATCGCCACCATCCACCATCTTCGCACCGCTGCAGGGCGGCGCGCCAGTCTGGTGGAGCTTGCGCGGGTGCTTCGACCGGGTTCACCGGCACTGATCAGTGCATGGTCGGTGGAGCAGCCGCGCTTTTCGCACCTCGCCGGGCCACCGTCGAAGCACGATGTACTCGTCCCCTGGACTCGCGACGACGGAGTCGTTTTCAAACGCTATTACCATCTCTTCGACGGCGATGAATTCAGAACGCTTCTTGCCTCCTCACCCCTCGTCGTGGAGCGTGTGGCGTTCTGCGATAACAATTGGTATGGCTGGGTGAGAAGTGAGCGGTGACCGCCGGCGGGGGACGGTGAGCGGCGCCTGGTTCATCGATGGGGGGGCGGCTCGCTTCTCGGCCCAAGGGCCAAGGGCCAAAACAAGGACCGGTCCCCCGTGGCGACTTTACAGAATATGCTTGACCCAGCGCTCCTGCAGTTTCTCCATCTCTCGCTCGCTGAGATAGTTCTTGTACACGAGCGCGGTCACCAGTTCGTTGATGGAGCATTCCAGCTCCTCACAGAACCGTGTGATGAGCGGCAGCATCGATTCGAAGATATAGAGCCGCGTCGCATACTTCCCCGTGCCGTTGGGCATCCGTACCTTCGTATACCGCGCATAATTGAGGAGGGTAAAGACATCGTCGACATTAGGCACATGGAACTCTGTGGACCGGCTGGAGCCGTGGACGAGATCGATGACATTCCCAATGTCGAGGAAGGTGCGAAAGATCAACGCGGAAACCAGTTCTTCGCTGTTGCATTCGAGATATTTCGCCATATTTTCGATATCGACGATCATCTCCTCGTCGAGAAAGAGTGTAACCTCGAACGCTTCCTTTCGGGTCTGTGCAGAGCGTCTTGTCGAGCGCGCCAATTTAATATAAATGGAGAGCTGCGACGGTGTTGTGATCAACGTTTTCGGCCCTGACCCACCAACCATATAATGAGTCATACTCAGGACAGTATATGAAACTATTGGGGAGATATTGGGACGAAATACGGCCCTCATGCGGTTATGCGCATCAGCTCGCGCCAAAAAGAGCACAATGGACCATCGCTCCGGGGAGCCACCTTCGGGTCGCTCCACCTTCGCTCCCATTCCCATGTGGGGCCGGAGAGCGTCCTCAATTCTGCTGCAGTTCATACCAAATGAAAACGGTGAGGATGGCGAGCAAACCGACGAGGCAGCCGAAGAACGCCCAGTCGAAATAATCGGTCCGATAGACCATCTCAAAGGTCTCGATAACGATCACATGCGAATACGAGCTATTTCCTTCACCGTCCAGAGGAACTTGTGTTGTGACGGCGGAGCCGTTCTCCAGCGCTGACCCATCCTCCAGATAGCGTGCAAGTATCAATCGCGATCCGTTCTGTGAGAGAACGGCGAACGACGACGCGTTCGGCCGAATCTCGTCTGCCAGCACTTCGTCGGCGGGGCTGTAGAGCATAAGACCACTGCGGTGGATAACGAGCGTCGTATTCTCCGGCCCGGTCATCTTCACCGACATATTCGACCACTGTGTCCTATTGGTGATCTGGAACACGCCGCCGCCCGTGTCGTCGAGGATGATGACCGGCGATGCGATCGGAAGCGGAGGTGTGACGCTCCGGTTGGTGTCCGAGAACGCGAGGGATGAAAGATCGTAGCGGTGGCTCGAGCCTTGCTCGATGGACCAATGGGTGCGCGGTCCAAGCGGCGTCTTATCGACCGCCGCGGCGGAAGCGATCATCCCGATGACCGATACGACGCCCAACGCGAGAAGGACGGTAAAGAGGATCGGTGAGCGGCGCGAGCGCGGTTTCGATCCCCATTCGGGCCATCTGGCCGGCATCGCATCACTGGCTCCTCATGCGCGATCGTTGCGGCGGCGGGTTCAGTGCTCCGCCTCGTCGGTCTCGGTCTCGGTCTCGGTCACGGTCCCCACCCGGATCGTTGGCTTGAGTTCGATAGCGCTCGATATCGAATTCGTCACGAGGCACAACCGTTCGGACAGCTCGAGCGTTTTCTGCGCTCGTTTCCGATCCTCCTCGCGCTCGATGACGAGCTCGGGTGTGAGCACAAAGGAGGTGAAGCGGCGTTTCCGATCCTCGTCGCGCTCGAGCACGCCGTGGGCGCGGGAGATGATGGAACGATAGTGGAGTTTACGTTTCTCGGCGATCGTGAAGAATGTCGTGATAAAACAAGTGGCTACACTTGCACAAAAGAGTTCCTCGGGCGAGACCACATCCTCGTGACCGCCGAACTCCGGTGGTGTGCCCACGGTAATCTGCGGGCGCCCGTCGAGCGTCAGGGTCGCGCGCCGCTCGCCCGTCCATTCGATTTCGATATCGTATTCATATCGCTCCTCGCTCATTTGATCAACAGGTTACGAAACGGCTGACGATATTTGAAGCTGCCGCCCGAGCCGAGCCTGAACCTGGACCTGATCGCCTTTTTAGTATTATGATAGATGATAGGGGCCAGTGCAAAAGCCAGATATAGCACTGGCTGGATACGACCGATAGATTGAAAGAAGCACTGGAGATGCCGATGATCGAAAACGACATTCGAACAGATGCACCGGTCCCCACCCGTTTCGGTGCCACCGTCCACGACGGCGGTGTGCACTTTGCGATCTTCAGCCGCCACGCCACGCGCGTGTGGCTCGCTCTCTTCGACCGACCCGGTCAGGGGGCGCCTACGCGCGAGCTCGAACTCGACGCAGAGACACATCGCTGGGGCGATGTATGGTCGGTCTTTATCGAGGGTGTCGGGCCCGGCCAGTTCTATCTCTACCGCATGGACGGGCCGTACGCGCCGTCAGAGGGGCATCGGTTCGATCCAGATCAGTATCTCCTCGATCCGTACGCAAAGGCGATCACCGGCCATTACCCCTGGAAGGCGCGATCGGCACTGAAGAAACCGCCATGGCCCTCCGAACTCGGGTTGCGGCCAAAATGCATCGTCGTCGACGATTGGTTCGACTGGGAGGGTGATCGTCCGCTCCAACGACCCCTCGAGGAGACGATCATCTACGAAACGCACGTGCGTTCACTCACCGCGCACCCCAGCGCCGATGTGGCACATCCCGGCACATATCGTGGCCTCATCGAGACCATCCCTTATCTCAAAACACTGGGCATCACTGCGGTGGAACTGCTGCCGGTGCACGAGTTCAACGAACTCGAGCTCGATCGTCATGATCCGCACACCGGCCAGCGGCTCGTGAACCTCTGGGGATATAGCACCATTGGCTTCTTCGCGCCCATGGGGAGGTACTGCGCCGACGGGAACCGCGGCGAGCAGGTGGGCGCGTTCAAACAAATGGTGCGCGCGCTTCACGCGGCGGGGATCGAAGTGATCCTCGACGTCGTCTTCAACCATACCGCCGAGGGCGGTGCGGACGGGCCGACCATCAGCTTTCGCGGCATCGATAATCCGATCTACTATCTCCTCGACGACGAACGGCGAGGGTACAAGAATTACTCGGGTTGCGGCAATACGATGAACTGTAACCACCCCGTGGTGCGCGACCTCATCCTCGAATGCCTCTATTACTGGGTGCTCGAGATGCATGTGGACGGCTTTCGGTTCGATCTTGCGTCGATCCTCGGTCGGAACGAAAAGGGCGAGCTGATGGAGAACCCGCCGCTCCTCGAGCATATCGCACAGGATCCGTTCCTCCGCGATACCAAGCTCATCGCGGAGGCATGGGACCTCGGCGGTGCGTACCAAGTCGGGTCGTTCCCCGGTGGGCGATGGTCGGAATGGAACGGGCGGTTCCGCGATGATGTGCGACGGTTCTGGGCCGGCGAAATTGGGGTGGTCCCCGACCTCGCCAGTCGGTTGTGCGGCAGCGCCGATCTCTACCACGCCAGCGGGAGGTCGCCGCGACATAGTATCAACTTCATCACCTCGCACGATGGATTCACGCTCAACGACCTCGTCAGCTACGAGCACAAGCACAATCGCATGAACGCGGAGGGCGACCGCGACGGGACCGACCACAACCTCAGCCGTAACTATGGTGTGGAAGGACCCACAGACGACCGCGCCATCGAGCGAATACGGCGTCAGCAGATCAAGAACTATTTGGCAACGCTCTTCTTATCGCATGGCGTGCCGATGCTGCTCGGTGGCGACGAGTTCCGCCGGACGCAAAAGGGGAATAATAACGCCTACTGTCAGGACAACGAGGTCTCGTGGTACGATTGGTCGCTTTTGGAGACGCATCACGACCTTCTGCGGTTCACCCGCGAGCTGATCGCGTTCCGGCGACGCCACCCGATCTTCTCACGCACGCGCTTTTTCACCGGCGAGGATACGAACCATAACACGGTGCTCGATATCACCTGGTTCGGACCGAACGGAGAGAGGCCGCGGTGGTCCGATCCCACGCTCCGTGTGCTCGGCTGCCTCATCGACGGTGCGGCGTCCGAGATCGGCCATCAGCGCGATGACAACGACCTCCTCATCCTCTTCAACGCCCAAGCCAAGCCGTTCGAATTCCATATACCGGCCGCTCCCCATGGTCGGGTATGGCATGTCGCCGTCGATACCGCCGCCGAGAGCCCATTCGATATCTATCGCCCCCATGACGAGCCGCGCATCGATCGGCAGATTATCTATCCCCTAAAACCGCGCTCGACCGTGGTGCTCCTCTCCTCCGAACCCCGCTCTTGATCACGCTCACCCGTTCATCCACGCTCGATCATCCGTTCACTCTCAAGTATCCTCCACCTCGACACTTCCCCTCGAGTGAGGGCTGATGCGCTCGCTTGCCGCTTTCGACCGCTTTTTGCCCATCATGATATTACAATTGAGAACCTCGACATTTTGCATTGTTCGCAGAAATGCAGCCCACCGGGACCGTTTCTACAAGATCCATGCGATGGGAAAAACCATAATATTTATGTAAGGATGAGAGTACTATGGGACGATCAGTCCATGAGATAGATCATAATAGGAGTTGATCGTTTGTCGCCCATGAGGCCATCATACCACACCACACTCATATCGTTATTGAGCATCACAATCCTCGCGCTCCTTTCCGCAACGCTCGCCATTGCACCGCTTATCGATGCCCAAGAGCCCCCGGGTCAGGAGCAGCAACAGACCGGTACGTCCGAGCTCCAGCCGGTCATGGTCTATTTCCAAAAGAACAATGGCCTGTCACCTGAAGCGCTCGATGATGAGAATGTCGAGACCTCGCCGTGCCCCAACGGCTTTGTCCGGACCGGATTGTTCGGATTCGGCGTGGCACCGATCGGCGTCCAGGAATGGCGCGATATCGGTGACTGGGAATCGAGCTCGCTCGGACGCGACCTCAATATCGCAAGCTCGGCGGAGTTCCAACTCTACGCCACCTCCACATCGTACGACCCCATGGATTTCAATGTGACCGTGTTCGTCGGTGACCGTCCCATCGGAACGGGCATGGCCGAATCGGTCGGTATCGAGGGGGGACAGACGAATCTGGTCTCGATCCCGGTCAAGTTCCAGGGCATCAGCGCGATCAGCTCGGGGCAGACGATCCGCATCCATCTCCAATCACGCTATGCCGGCAGCGACGACGGCAGTATCTGTTCGATCCAATATGGCTCGAAGGAGGCCCCAACCGGTTTGAAGCTCACCAGCGATGCGATCAACATCCTCGATGCCAGCGCCTGTCATAAAAGCGTCAAACTGCAGTACACCGAAGCGTTCCGTGTCCCGAACTCGTTGCTCAACACCGAAGCGAAGGTCGACAATATCCGGATCGAAGAAAACCCAGACTTCTCGGTAGAGGAAGGGACCAATATTGCAGAATGGGAGAAGGGCGTCTCAGCGGGCACACACGCCATCGAGATCTCTATTAGCTACGGTGAAGGGAATACCTCTTGGATGATAACGAAAAATGTAAATGTGGCTGAACCGCCCACCGCCGGGTTTGTGGGAGCGCTCATGAACTGGCTCTGGCTCATCATTGTCGCGGCAGTGGCCGTGGTGGTGCTCATCGTCATTTTTGTGGTCCGCGGGCGCAAGGCAGAGGAGGAATTCGACGACGACTACGATGAATACGACGAGGGAGCGGGCTACGAAGACGCGTACGCCGTCGACGAGTACGACGAAGATTATGGATATGATCACGCGGAGCCCGATTATGCATACGATGATGAGAACGACCCATACGGGTACGCGGTAAAAGAGGAGCCGGTGCCAAAGAGGCGGCGGCGCGTGCGACGCAGTCGCAGCAGCTACTGACCGTGACCGTAACCGAGAACGACGACGCACCAACACCGACAGGTAAACCGTCGACCACCTTCAAAGAGATCTTCGTCCCCCCTTCTGAGCGTCTGTGAATGCGCATTCGTGCTCTGGGCCGATCGTTGGAAACGCGATTGGTTCCCCAGCGACGCCAGCAAATTAGCGTATTAGCGTATTACCCACCGAAGTTCCATCAGCCACCGACCACGGCCTCACATCTCCATCTTCTCAACGGCCCCTCACGACCCCGTTTTTTCCCGCAATGAATAGATACATTTTTTCATGGGAGCGTCTACAATGGGAGTGTCTATGATGAAGTATGAATTGCGCTGTCAAGTCTGCGACCGCCGCTACCGCGACCACGAACCGATCTACCGGTGTGATTGCGGCGGCAACCTCGATGTTATGATCGATCTGGATAGCGTCACAACGCGCTGGGAGGAGCGGCGAACCACACCGATGTATACTCCGACGCACCGCAAATACTTCGACCTCCTTCCCCTCCTCGATGCCGACGGTATCGTCTATCTTGGCGAGGGGTACACCCCACTCCAGCGCTCACACCGGCTCGCGGAGGAACTGGGGCTGAAGCAGCTCTACTTCAAGAACGAGACGCGGAATCCAACGGGCAGTTTCAAGGACCGTCCCATCGGCGTAGGGGCGAATAAGGCACGTGAGCTTGGTGCCGAGACGCTCGCCGCGGCGTCGTCGGGGAATGCGGCTAGTTCGCTGGCGGCCTACGCCGCGATGATCGGGCTACCCTGTGTTGCATTCGTCCCCCACGATGCACCAGCCAGCAAGCTCTCACAACTGCTCATGTATACAGCGGCGCTGATCCGCGTCGCCGTCCCGCCGGGATACACCGGCGACCCCACGGTGGCCATGCTCCGCGAGAGCTGTGCGAAGTGGGGCTGGCATCCGGTACCGAGCTTCGGGCCCTTGAATCCGTACCAGATCGAGGGTGCGAAGACGATCGGATACGAGATCGCCGAACAGTTCGACGGCGTGCCCGACCATGTGTTCATCCCCGTTGGCGGTGCGGGGCTCCTCGTGGGCAACTACAAAGCGTTCTCACAGTACCGGGCGCTCGATTATACCGACGCGCTCCCGCAGCTGCACGCGGTCCAGTCCACCGGTTGCGCGCCGTTCATCGAGTCGGTCAAGCAGTGTTGCGAACCGGAGACCTGGCACGACCCGCACACCATCGCCAACGGCCTCGCCGATCCGTACACATGGGACTGGCGGCTGGGCCATGAGGCGCTGACGACCACCAACGGCACCGCCACCAGCGTGAACGACGACCGGATCATGCATGCGACGAGGATGCTCGCCAAATACGAGGGCATCTTCGCAGAACCCACGGGCGCCACCTCGCTGGCGGGGCTGATGGTGTTGGTAGAGAACGGGACCGTCGACCGAAACGATACCATCGTCGTCGAGATCACCGGCAGCGGGTTCAAGGACCTCTCCGTGCTCGAGGGACAGTTCGAGGCCGTGCCGACCATCGATCCCGAGCTCGCCGCGCTCGCCACCGCGCTCCAAACGCGATACGAGATGCGCGTCCGACACCCTGCCGAACCGTGAGTGGGCGCGCTGGGATAGATTG
>CAZSUE010000006.1:0-23447 GCA_964609045.1 uncultured archaeon
GGCGAGGAGGATGCAGCCGGCGCAGGTACCCATGATGGCCAGTTCCCCTGCGAGCGCGCGTGTGCGGATGGTGTCGTAGAGGTCGAACCGTTGGAGGAGCCGCGATATGGTGGTACTTTCCCCGCCAGGGATCACGAGCCGCTCCACTCTGGCCAGCTCCTCTTTGCGCCGGACCTTTCGGACCGCGCCATCGGCCCCCGTCCTCGCCAGTACCTTTTCAAGGGCCGACATATGTTCCGAAACCGCTCCTTGTACTCCAAGTACCCCGACCGTCATCATTGGCCCACCTGGCTCCTCACCGCTCCAACGGTTAGTTACTTATATCCGGACCCTCTTTGTTACGATGGTGCAGAAATCGTCCCTTGTGCGCATGCATTTGGGATGGTGCGAGTATATAAGCTTTCCCCTTCTCCACCCCAAAGGTTATATACCCTCCTGGGCATATATTGGACTGAGTACACCTCGTTTTCTCCTTGTCTAGTAGCGAGTGACTAGATATTTAACAGTATTTGCCCGGGATGGTATTGGCATGACAGATAGCGTTCTCGATTATTCTAAACCGTTTTATAAGGTCGAGATGTATCTTAAGGATGAAACAGATCCTAAGTATACATGGTCGCCGAATGTTTTTTTAGACAGCGAAGCGCCGGATAGCGGTGATAAACCTCAAACGAGCTACATCACCAGCATCGACGTCGATTCCGCGTTCGATCCGCCGCACAACGAGGCGACGCTCGTCATCGAGCATGGCCCCGGTGGCGCGCCAGCGGTGACGCCTGGCGACTCGTTCAAGATCTACTTCGGATACTACGGCGAGGACGGCCCGGTCTCCGCGTTGGTCTACACCGGCATGGTGGAATCGGTGGACAACGGCATCACCCAGACGGTCATCGACTGCGTCAGTGCAGCGGTCAAGATGACGCGCACGCGGATCAACCGCGTCTACACCTCGAACACCTACGACCAGATCATCACGAAGCTGATCGAGGACGAGATGAACGAGGAAGTTGTGATCGAGGATACCACTACCGGCGTGGACAGTACCGACCTCCAGCGCTCGAAGTTCGTCTTCGGGGTGCAGAAGAATATTTTCGAACATATCCAGAAGCTCTCGGAACAGATCGGTTTCTGGGTCTATATGAGCGTGAACGATAAGTTCATGGCGAAGGCATGGGACCCGGACGCACTGGGTTCGCCCACCGATCCGATCGAGGACGAGTATGAGGAGATCGTGGACGATGTCTCGCCGAAGAAACATACCATCACTTTGGGCAAGAATGTGATCGACGCGAACTTCGACCAGCTCCACGATCAAGTGAAGAAAGCGCTCTGTCATCAGTACTCGAACTTCGGTCAGGACGACGAGCTCCAGGATTTCATCGAAGGTGTGGAGACCTTCTGGGAACTGGAAGAGCCGGAGGCGCCGCTCGTCTGGCAGGAATATATCCCATGGGTCTCAGCCGAACAGATCGAGACGATCCTCGAGAACCTCGTCAATCGCATGAACAAGCGTATCACCGGTGAGATCACGCTTATCGGCGCGCCCGAGATCAAGCTCGGCGATGGGCTCGATGTCGAAGGCAAGCTCTTCGGTCAGCGACCATACCATCCCGTGGTCACTGAAGAGTCGGATCATGACGCAAACATGCCGTACGATGACGAGGAGGAGCTGATCTCGGATAGCGGCGAGGAGATCGTATTCCAGGTCCAGCGCGTGCACCATGTCTACAGTATCACCAATGGCTTCACCACCGAACTGAATGTCCGCGATCTGAAGAAATCCGCCGGTACCGGCGGCTCGATCAGCGGCGAAGGTGGTGCTGGCAGCGGTCTCGCCGGCGGTGGTGCCGGATGGGGCGGTATGTCGGGCGCTGGCGGCGGTGCATGGGGCGGTGCTGGTGGATTCGGTGCTGGCGGCGCTGGCGGTGCCGGCGGCGCTGGCGGCGGCGCGGGATCAGGCGCCAATCTCATGGGCATGCTCGGCGGCGACGGCATGATGAGCGGATCTGTGGATATGGACGCCATCGCCGACGCGGCAGCGGCGACGACCGCAGTCGAGTTCAATCCGAGCACCAGTGGTTCGCAGGGCCAGTTCAACCTGAACTGGTTCATCAAGTATCTCAATCCCAATACATGGGCGGAGTATCTCGATGTGGCATCCTTGATCAAGCACCTCGATCTGAACAAGATCATTCGGGGGCTGGGTTTCAAGCGCATCCTCAAGAAGATCGGTCTGGACAAGCTCGGTGAGTTCCTCTCGGTGGACGGGCTCCTCAATAAGTTCGACTTCAAGAAGTTCTCGAAATACTTCAACCTAAAGAAGGTGCTTAAAGGCATCGACATGAAGGATATGCTCAAGAATTTCAAGGACTACTTCGATTTCGACACATTGCTCGACAAGTTCGGTCTCGGCGAGGTGGTCAATAAGCTCGACATCGGCGAGATCAAGAATATGTTGAAGCCGAAGAAATTATTGAAGATGTTCGATGTGCGCCAGTTGAAGGATTATCTCGATCTCGAGAATGTCCTGAGCGACCTCAATGTGGACCAATTGGTAGGCAAGCTCGAGGAGTTCTTCAAGATCGATACGCTGCTGGATAAACTGGGTTTGAAACAGTTTTTGGGCGAACTGGATTTCGATAACCTCACCAGCTTCTTCGACCTCAACACGCTCATGTCGAACTTCGATTTCGCCACGCTGAAGAGCTATCTCGATGTAGACAATCTCTTCGGCGAGATGGACATCGGCGGGTGGCTGGACAAGATCAAGGAGTGGGCGGATCTCGATACGCTCCTCGATGAGCTCGGGTTACGCTCGATCATTGAGAACTTCGATCTCGACGCGCTCCAGGGCCTCTTGAGCGAGGACGGCATCCTCGAGAAGCTCGACATCGACGCACTGCTCGAGTACCTCAATATCGAGGACATCCTCTCGAACCTCGATGTGGACTCACTGGTGAGCAAGCTGCAGACCCATCTCGATGTGGAGAACCTCCTCAATAAGCTCGGGCTCGGGAATATCCTCAATAATTTCGACCCGGAGAAGATCAAGGAGCTGCTCGATATCGATAATATCGTCGAACATTTCGATTTCGACACGCTCCAGAGCTACCTCGATCTCGAGACGCTGATGGACACGCTCAATATCAAGGACGGCCTCGGCTCGCTCAACGAGTACTTCAATATCGATACATTGATGAGCACCATCGGGCTGGACAATGTCATCTCGGATTTCGACTTTACTTCGATCGGCAACTTCTTCGACCTCGAGAAGCTGATGAACAAGTTCAACATCGGCAAGCTGACGCAGTATCTGAGCCTCGACGACCTCATGCGGCAATTGAACCTGGAGACGATCATCACGAGCATCACCGAGAACCTCCAGATGCCGCAGCTCCTCGAGAACCTCGGGTTCAAAAATTTCTTGCAGAGCTTCGAGATCGACAAGCTCAAGGAGTTCCTCAGTTGGTCGACCTTTACCGACAAGTTCGACATGGCTCAGTTGAAGGAGTACTTGAACCTCGATACGGTCCTCGATAGGTTGAACTTCGGCTCGTTCGCGGAGAACTTCAGCAACTTCTTCAAGGTCGACCAGCTATTGGCAAAGCTCGATAAGAGCAAATTCACGAACTTCCTCGATATCTGGGGCTATCTCAATAACCTCGATCCGGCGGAGCTGGTCGAGTATTTCGATACTGAGAAGCTGATCAAGAATATCGGGCTGGATGTATTGAAAGATTTCATCGATGTAGATGCGTTCCTCGAGGGCGTCGAGAAAGAGGTGCTCGAGGAATGGAAGACGATCGAGGGCTCGCTGGAGGAGCTGTCGGGCGAAGCGCTGAAAGCGGCGCTGGATCTCGAGCAGATGTGGCAAGAGATCGCCCGTGACCTCCTCATCGACTATATCAAGCTCGAGGATCTCCTTTCCGAGGTAAACCTCGAGTCGATCAAAAATTTCTTGCAACTGGACAAGCTCAAGGAGTATCTGGAGGGGTGGGCGGATCATCTCAATATCGACGCGATGCTCGAGTACCTCGATTTCGAGGGTTTCTTCTCGAACCTCGATTTGACGCCGCTGGAGGAGTATTTCGGCAGTACGAATATCTTCGACGAGTTGAAGGGGAAGCTCCAGGGCTATATCAACAGCGTCGGGCTGGGCCAGTATGTGAACCTCGACGAGCTGGTCGGTTGCATCGACGAGGATGCGCTCAAGGATCTCCTCAATGTGGACGACCTGACGGCGAAGCTCGCACCGGATGCGCTCATGGAGCACCTCGGCATCGATACGCTGGTCTCCGAGAAATTGACCGCTGACGGGGTCAAAGCGCACCTCGGCATCGACGAGGCGATCGCGAACTTCGACATCGGCAACATCGACGCCACGGTCAACGCGTTGACCGAGAAGCTCACCGTTGATTCGATCGACAACTGGCTCGGCGTCTCGAACATCATCAACACGAAGCTGAGTATGGACGCGATCAAAGGCCATCTCGGTCTGGAGCAGATCTGGAACGGGCTCACGCTGGACGCAATCGCCGACGGGCTCGGGTTGCGGTGCATGCTCGCGAAGATCCTCCGGAGGGTCTGGAATACGGTGAAAGGCAAGCTCGATGAGCTCCCGTTCCCCGATTTCGCCAAGTATTTCCAGGTGGACCATTATCTCGGCACCACCGACATCGGCAAGGAGCTCGGGAACTACCTCGATGTAAATATCGTCGTGGAGAAGCTCGATGAGCTCTCCGAGCCGATCAAGCAGTTCCTCCCCTCGTTCGATTTTAAGGAATATATCGACGCTGACGCGCTCAACGAGTGGCTCGGGCTCCCGACGCTGCTCGAGAAGCTGGGCACCGAGAATCTGCAGTCGCTCATCGACGAAGGGGTCGGTCTCAAGCCGGTCTACGATTCGTTCCAAAAGGATGCATTGATCGCGCAGCTCGGTGTGGACGATTTCATCACCCAGCTCGAGGGCGATGCGCCAGTTGACCAGATCGTGGACAAATGGCTCGATCGGTTCACCTTCGAGTCGCTCAAGAACTACTCGGGCATCCCCGAGATGCTGAGCAATCTGAAGCTCGAGACGGTGACGAACTATCTCGAACTCTCGGATATCTGGGCGGAGATGACGGTGGACGGTTTCCTCGAGTGCTTCGATCACTGGGAGATGCTCGGCGATATCGCCGACGATGTGGTGACGAAGTTCGAGGGCTGGATCCGTAACTTGGATGTGCCGGACCTTCGCCAGAAGCTCAATCTCAGTACCCTCCTGAACGATGTCGATCTCGGCCAGAAGCTCAACGAGTTCCTCAATATCGACGAGCTCGTCTCGAAGCTGGACGCGCTGAACAGTTATCTGCCGGATTGGATGCAGCTCGAGCTCTCGAGCTATGTGGACACGGCGGCGCTGAAAGATATCCTCGGCATCAACACGATGGTGGAGAAGCTGACGACGACCAACCTCGAATCGTTCATCATGGGCGAGGAAGGGTTTGGGCTCGGTCCGATCCTCGACAAGCTCAGTCCCGAGGGTTTCCTCGACCATCTCGAGCTGAGCAGTATCCCGGACGAGGTCCGCAACGAGAATCCCGACATCATGACCGAGTTCCTCGAGAAGTTCCAGCTCTCTGCGGTCAAGGATTGGCTCGGTATCGACGCGCTGCTCGAGAAGCTGACATTGGATACGCTTACCGGCTATTTCGAGATCGACACGCTCTGGGACGACCTCACCTTGGATAATGTCAAGGACTGCTTCGACCTCTGGGGCCTCGTCGCGGACATCCTCGACAAGCTGCTCGCAAAGCTGCGCGAATGGCTCGACGATCTCAACTTCCCCGATTTGCGCCAATACTTCGACCTCACGAATTTGCTGGGCGATTTCGATCTCGCGGAGACGATCCAGCAGTATGTGAGCGTGGAGAAGGTCGTAGAGCTCGTGGACAATGTCACGGAGCCGGTCCAGGAATGGCTCGATGTCGATCTGCGCGAGTATATCAAGACCGATGGGCTGAAAAGCTATCTCAAGATCGACGAGCTGCTCGGCAAGCTGAGCACCGAGGGCCTCAACGACCTCCTCATGGAGAATATCGGGCTCGGAAATGTGCTCGAATCGTTGACCGATACGGACGGTATCGTCGACTATCTCGGTTTGGAGGAGATGATCAACAAGATCAGGACCGACGGGCGTGCGGGCAACCTCGACTTCGGCACGCTCTTCGACGATCTGCTCGCAAAGTTCGAGCCGCAGGGGCTCCTCGATCATTTCCATATCGACGAACTCATCGACAACCTCTCCATGGACACGCTCAAGAACTATTTCGAGCTCGACACGCTCTGGGACGATTTCACGGTGGAAGGGCTTCTCGAATATTTCGACTGGGAAGGGCTCCTCTGCGATGTCGCGCTGGCGATGTTGGAGAAGTTCGATACCTGGATCGAGGGGCAGGAGTTCACCGGCGCGGCGGATTTCATCGATATCGACGAGATCCTCGGCCAGTTCGATCTCGCCGAGAAGCTGCGCGGGTTCGTCGACCTCGATCTCATCGTGGAGAAGGTCGATTCGCTCACCGACAAGCTCACCTCCTGGATCGACGGCGGCCTCGATCTGAAGGATTATATCGACGTCCCCTGCCTCGAGGATATGCTCGGCATCTCCACCGTACTGGAAAAGCTCTCACCGGAGAGCCTCGCCGGGTTCATCAAGGACGACCTCGGCATCCAGGATATACTGGACAAGCTGAGTGTAGAGGGTGTGCTCAAATACCTCGGTTACGACTCGCTCAAGACGAAGCTGAAGGAACGGAACATCGACCCGTCGAACCTCTATAACGAGTTCGTGGGCAAGCTCGATATCGAGAAGGTCACGAGCTGGCTCAAGCTCGATACGCTCATGGGGAAGATGAACTTGACCACGGTGAAGAACTACTTCGAGCTCAACTCGATCTGGGCCGGACTGACCGTGGACAATTTCCTCAACTGCGTCAAGGTCGTGCAGCTGATGTGCAAGATCGCGGAAGAGGCGATCACGAAGCTCTACGACTGGATCGACGAGAGCCTCCCGTTCGACGACCTCGGCGGCTATGTGGACGACAATATCGATTCGTGGCTGCAGCCGTTCGATCTGAAGGAGAAGCTCGAGCCGTACCTCGATTTCAACAAGCTCCTCGACAAGCTCGATTCGGTGACGGAGAAGGTCACATCCTGGCTCGGACCGGACTTCAAGCTGAGCAACTACATCGATGTGGACGGGATCAAGGACTGGCTCGGGATCAACGAGTTCCTCCGCCGCGTCAGTGTGGACGGGTACAAGGAACTGCTCTTCGACGAGGAGTATTTGGGGCTTAAGGGCCTCCTCGACAAATTGAATGTGGAGGGGTTGAAGAACTATCTCGACCTCGAGGGCCTCCTCGGGCGTATCTCCGCCAACGCCGATAACGGCAACTACGATATCATGGGCGAGATCAACAACTGGAAGCAGAAGTTCGACCCGGAGAACATTTTGGAGTATCTCACGCTGGACAAGATCTGGCAGAAGTTCAGCTTCCGGACGATCAAGAAATATCTCAAGCCCGTGGTGGATATCTGGAAGCGTATCAAGATCAAGGATTTGAAGAAGTACATCAAGTACCTCGACCTATTGCTGGATCTGCTCGATGCGCTGGTGACGAAGCTCGAGGGGTGGATGGACGAAAATGTCAAGCCGAAATGGGAGCAGCTCGAACAGTACTTCGATATCGGCGCGATGATCGACAAGATGGAGTTTTTGGACAAGTTCAATAAGTATATGGATGTGGGCGTTCTCGTCGATTTCCTGCAGGAGAAGTTCGTCAATAAGTTCTTCCCCGAGTTCGACCTCCGGACCTTCATCAAGGTGGACTGTCTCAACGACAACCTCGGTCTCACCGCGTTGCGCGAGAAATTAAGCACCGACGGGATCAAGGATTTCGTGCTCAATCACCTCGGGCTGGGCAAGCTCGTGGACGCGCTGAAGTACGAAGGCATCATGGGCTATCTCGATCTCCACGGGATGGTGGACAATGTCAAGGCGGATTGCCAAGCCGAAGATGCCGACCTCGACACGCTCTTCAAGGGCCTCATCAAGGAGCTGAAGGATAAGTTCAAGCTGCGCAATATCAAGGAGTACCTCGGCATCAAGGAGATGCTGAAGAAACTGAAGATCAAGACCTTCATCGATTGGGTCAGCGATATTGTGGAGATCTGGGAGAATCTCAGCGTGGAGAAGCTCGGTGAGTGTTTCAACCTGAAGGGGGCGCTGATCGAGATCGCGCGCATCGTCTTCCGTAAGATCAGGGACTGGATGCAGAAGCTCGCATTCGACAAGATCGAGAAGTACTTCGATCTCGGGGCGCTGATGAAGAAGCTGAAGATCGACCGTATCGAGAAGTACTTCAATGTGCGCAAGCTCTGCGAGATGATCCGCAAACCGATCTCGAAGATCGGGCTGGGCAAGCTGATGGATTATGTAGACTGGCCGGGGTTACTCACCTATGTGGGTATCCAAGGGCTATTGAACCGCCTGAAGCCGTCGAATATCATCCTCGACTATCTCGATCTCCAGAGCTACGTCGACCGTCTGAAGCCGTCGAATATCATCGACAACTACCTCGATATCGAGGGCATATTGGACGAGCTGGCGGCGAACGCGGACGAGTCGAGCGCGGAGCAGCTGATCGAGCAGGCGTTCACCTCATTGGGTGAGAAGTTCCAGTGGGACAGTTTCGTCGAATACCTCGATTTCAGCTCGCTCTACGACAAGATCAACTGGTCGAAGTTCGTCGACTATCTCCAGATCAACGGGATGTTCGACCATGTGACCTTCGGTGGCTGTGTGAAGTACATCAAGGTGGCAAAGATCCTCGCCGATATCGGCATGTCGCTGCTGGGCATCGACTCGGATAGTGCGCTGGGGCAGGGGGTCACGGCGGTGGCGGGTGCCGTGGACGATGTCGCGAGCAGTTTCGGGATCTGAGCTCATCAAGTCTAAGACTTTGATCTGATCCAGATCGATCAATGAGCATCGGTTCCGGGGACGCTTAACCATCTGGTCGTGTCCCCACCATTTCCTTTTCTTTTTTTCTTCCCTTTCCTCTTTTTCAACCGTCGAGTCGAGCGTTTGCGCTGCTATCGCGCTACACATCGATACTGAAAGACTCGGATACTTTTTCGTAGCTTCGGGATGTAGAGCGCGTAGAACTCGATCTGGCGCCATTTATGTGGATGGAGTTCGAAGATGGCCTTCTCCTCGATCAGCTCCAATCGCCCGTCCAGTTTTTCGATCTCGGCGCGATGTTCGATGGACCAATGATATTTCTTTAGATCTTCGGCGGCGGTCTCTCCACCAAACTGCTCGATGAGGATGGGATGGAGCGTATCGAAGATGATCTCGCTGCCGGGGAACCGGTCCCCAAGCCGTCGCAGCAGTTTCTGCACGGTCGGTTCCGGATAATAAGGCAGCACTCCCTCGATAATGATGAGGAGGGCACGATCGTTGAGGGGTGGGAGCTGTTGGAACCATGTAAAATCGAGCATGGACCGTGCGATGGTGTGATGCCGCGCGCTATCGGGAAAGAAGAACCGCCGCACCTCGATGACCTCGGGGAGGTCGAGATCGATCCATTGGAGGGTGCCGTTATCGATACGATGCAGACGTGTATCCAGTCCCGCACCGATATTGATGATCGTCGCATTGGGATGGGCGGTAAGGAAGGCGGTGACACGCTGGTCGATGTATTCGGTCTTCACTGCGAAGATCAATTGCTTGAGCCAGGTGCTCCGATAATCGGAAAGATCGTACGAAAGATGATCGACGATCTCCACCGCTTTAGGGTCGTTGATAATACCGTTTTCTTTTCGCGTTTCTAACGCACGCTCGTAGAGCGGATAGAGCATCGATCTGGTGAGTCCGCGGAGCCGTCGGGTGGGAAAAGGTGAGGGCATGAATGAGAGCAATAGTAACGGACTACATATGGATTGGTATGAAAAGCAAGGGGTTGGGAGGTTAGGGTTCGGGGGTTGGGGGTTGGGGCCGCCCCGCGGTTAGCGGTATGCGGTGGCGGTAAACGGTTTTCATCCACCTTATGGTATTACAATTGAGAACCTCGACACTTTGTCATAGTGTAACAATTTCAAACCCCGACATATTGGCGGAGTCATCATTTTCCTCTCCGCCAATGTTTGCAGGGACGCAGCCCGAAGGGATCGTCTCTGCTAAATTCCGGGAAAATGTACTCATTTTCGCGGTGTTCGCAGAATCTGCCACGTTTTGCTGCGCAAAACGGCAAGCTCCCCGAACTTCTTCGAAGTATCGGGCATAGGCCATTCTTCGCTCCTCTCAGAGTCACTATCGCCTCGCGCCTGCGGCGCTTCACCGATCGCAGCCCGCAGGGACCGATTCTGCTGAATGTGAAACAAGAAACTCCTTCACATACCTCACGAATTGGAGTTTTTGTTTCATGGCATTTGTGAACGGATTGTGAACGAAGAATCGGGGTGAGAGGGTGCACTGTCGTTTGATAGACGGTCGATAGATACGATATGATCTGATCTGATCTGATCTGATCTGGGCTCTCGTCGGTCTCGTGCATCTTGCGAGAAACGATCGACTCAATCCTCGAGTTCGAGGAGTAGTTTACTCTTATGATGCAGCCGTTCGAGTTCCTCTTTCTCCTCTTCTTCATCGAATCCGAGTTCTTTGGCGGTCTCGAAGCACCTGAGCGCGTTCTCGTAGCTCTCACGGTTATAGAGCTCACGCCCTTTATAGAACCATGCACTGGCATTGTCCTTATTGAGCGATATCGCCTTGTTGAAGAACTCGTTAGCCTTGGCGTAGCGACCGGTGCGCGCCGCGATCAACCCTTTCCCGACCCATACACGGTCCTCCTTTGGCGCGAGCTTCGAGACGAGGTCGAAGGTCTTCTTCGCCTTGATGAACTTCTTTTGCTTGATGAGGATGAACCCGCTCTCGATGAGGCCCTGGACATGTTGCGGGTTGATATCCAGTAATTTATTGTAATTTTTAAGCGCGAGCTTGAGCTTGTTATAGCGATGAAAGAGGACGCGTCCGCGCCGATGCCAGGCCTCTTCGTGCGTGTCGTCGAGCTTGAGCACCTTCTCGTAGCTCTTGATCGCGGGGCGATACGATTCGAGATCGAGCTCGAATATTTCGCCGCGAAGGAAATACGCATCGGCGTCCTCCGGATCGAGTTCGATGAGCTGATCGACGCAATAGATCGCTTCACGATAATCATCGAGCTTGTCGCGGTAGATATCGACGAGGTAGCGCCAGGTATCGGTGTCCTCGGGATCGAGTTCCACCGCTTTGCGGTAGCACCGCGCGGCGTCTTCCCACTCTTCGAGATGTTCGGAATAGATATCGCCGAGCATCATCCATACATCGCGGCGCTCGTCGTCGAGCTTCACCACCTCTTCGAGATAGCGCGCGCTTTCCGTATAACGCCCCATCTCGTCGAGCTGGCAGAGGTACCCGCGCCAGTACCATGCATCGATATCGTCCGGCTCGAGTTCGGTGACACGCCGGAAGCATACCTCTGCGTTCTTCGGATGCTGGAACTCGTCGCGGCAGAGCTCGGCCTTCATCTGCCATGCGGGGACGAACTCCGGTTGCTGCCGGTTGATCGCCTCGCAGCAGAGGAACGCGTCGCCCGGCTCCTCGATCTTGCGCATATGCTGCGCCTTCGTCCACCATACCTCGATATTATCTGGCCAGAACCGCGTGACGCGGGTGAGGTTCTTCGCCGTCATCAAGTGCTGCTTGTCGAGTTCGATCCAGAGCTGGCATTTGATCCAGAACGCCTCGATGTTCGAGTCGTCGTAGAAGGTGCACATATCGAGCGATTCGGCCGCCGCTTCGCGGTCGTTCTCCACCTCGAGGAGGAGCTTGCCGTGCATGAACCATGCGTCGGCGTTGCGTTCGTCGAGCTCGACGATGCGATCGTAGAGCGTCAATAGCTCGGCCGGGTCGACCTCTTTCCCGAAGATCTTGATCGCTTCGTTGGGATTGTCGTAATAATGCTTCAGGATCTCCGCTTTGCCGAACCATGCCGCTTCGTTATCCTCATCGAGCTCGAGCACATGGTTGTACGCTTCCAATGCATCTTGATATTGCCCCGTATTCCGCAGCATTTCCGCATAGGTGGTCCATGCCTCGAGGCGGTTGGGGTTGAGCTCGGTGGCGTGACGGAATGCTTCCTTCGCGTCGTCGTAGCGGCGCGTATGTTGGTAGAGGAGCTGGCCGAGATTGAACCAGCCTTCCTCGTTCCATTGGTCGATCCGCGTTCCTTTCTCGAAATACGCGATCGCTTCCCGTGGCGCGTCGCCTTTCTCTTTTTCGCCTTTCGCGATCAGCTTCGCTGCAAGATCGGTTGCGTCGATCACTTTCCGCAGGTCCTTGTTACCGCACTCAGGACAGGTCTTGCGCACTTTCGAGACCTTGTAGTAGACCTTGCAGTTAGGACAATATTTCTTTAACCGTTGCCGCCCACGACGCGCCATAGTGCCCGAAATACGGACTAACGTTATAAAGGTTTTTCATCTCTCTATTATCGCGCGGTTCGGGGGTATGGACTTAGATTTGGAACCGCGTCGAGAAACGCGCTGGAGGGGACATCACGCGCTCTGGCATGGCTCTCGCTCATCCCAACTATTATATATTTGGTGAACGGTAACTCCACAGGCTACCGATTGGCTGTGTGCATACCTTATTCTTTTTATTGTTCCTCCTCGAAGAACAAGGAGTCATGCTGAATACGGATGCGTTAGGATTTGCCTGATGGTTGGTGATTGGGTTGCCAAAAAAGGGTACACCGAAGAAAGCGAAGAAAAAACCAAAACCACCCAAACCTCCCAAGAATCCGAAAAAGAGCGCGAAAAGACGCGGAGGGAAGAGGGCGTCGAAGAAGCCGGAGAACGACAGCGGTTACCTCACGAAGCTCAGTGAAGCGATCCTTGGACCCAAACCCCAACCGCGTCCACCGCAGTCGCGCCGCCGTAAAAAGAAAGAGGAGCAGCCGAAAAAGCTCGAAGGCCTCCTTCTCGATTATAGTCCCGATCAAGATTACTCGAGTAACAAATATGAGGAGATCGAAAGCTATCCAGTGGAAGAACCGTTTGCGTATGTCCGTATCCTCTATAATAAAGAGACCTATTCCCGCATCTATCATGTGGTCGAGCCGGAGCTGACGCGGAAGGAAAAGCGCGCCATCGATACGATCATCGAGGCGCTGACGCGTGCCATCAATGTGCGCATCGACGAACTGGACGAGGACCCGGCTCGCTTTTTGAGGCGTGCAACGCGCGAGGTCATCCGCACCTATCAGCTCCCGGTCAAGAAACAATCGTTCGACAAGATCATGTATTATGTGCGTCGGGATTTGATCGGGTTCGGTCCCATCGATGTATTGATGAAGGACCCGAACATCGAGGATATTTCATGCGACGGGCCGCGCATCCCGATCTATGTCTACGATCGGCGGTACGAGTCGCTGGAGACCACCATCCTCTGGGAAGACGATCATTCCATCGATTCTTATATCATCCGTCTCGCGCAGCGCTGCGATAAACATATTTCGATCGCCGAACCGCTCCTCGACGCCACGCTCATGGACGGCTCGCGTGCAGTGATGACGCTGGGGCGCGAGGTCTCCACGCGCGGGTCGACCTTCACCATCCGAAAATTCAAAGAAGAACCGTTCACCCCGCCGGAACTCGTCGATTTCAATACGATGTCGTCGCTGATCTGCGCCTATTTCTGGCTCTCCATCCAGCACGGGATGAGCGCGCTGGTATGCGGCGGGACGGCATCGGGGAAGACGACGACGCTCAACGCGCTGGCGCTGTTCATCCAGAAGGAGATGAAGATCGTCTCCATCGAGGATACGCGCGAGCTGAACCTACCTCATCCGAACTGGATCCCCGGTTGTACCAGAGCCGGTTTCGGCGGCGAAGCGGGCGCAAGCGGCAAGGCGCCGGGCGAGGTCAATATGTTCGACCTCCTCAAAGCGGCGTTGCGGGAGCGCCCGGAATATATCGTGGTCGGTGAGATCCGTGGCGAAGAGGCATATGTCCTCTTTCAGGCGATGTCCACGGGCCATACCTCCTATAGTACGGTGCACGCCGATTCAGTCCCGTCGTTGGTCCATCGTCTCGAGAACAAGCCGATCGACATCCCTCGGGTGATGATACCGGCGTTGGATTTCGTTTCGATCCAGATCCAGACGCGTATCGGCGAGAAACGCGTTCGGCGTGTCAAGCAGGTCATCGAGATCATCGGTCTCGATCCACACACCGGCGAACTGCTCACCAACGAAGTGTTCCGCTGGATACCCGCCACCGACGAGTTCGAGTTCTCGGGCAAGAGCTATGTGCTCGAGAAGATCATGGTCATGACCAATATGAACAAGAAACAGATCATGGAGGAGCTGAAGAACCGGCGTGAGGTGGTGGAGTACCTCGTCGAGAACGATATCAGGAAGACGCAAGATGTCTCGGCCATTATCGCCGAGTACTATGTCCGTCCCGAGGATGTGATGAAAATGGTCCGTGGCGAGGTAGGGTCGGAAGCGATCTTCCCCTCCACGCCGTTGGGGCCGCCGGTTGCGCACATGGGGATGGGCGGTGGACCGGGTGCACCAGCACCACCGCCGCCGGGGCCGATGGGGCCGGAGGAAAGTGGATTACCCAGTCCCCCAGGCAGCCCGGAACTGCCGCCACCGCCGGATATCGGTGGGCCACAGGCGGCGCAGGGCGAAACTTTCCCATGTCCCACCTGTAGCGCCATTGTAACGGCCGATACGGCGGTCTGTCCCGCCTGTGGCGAACGGTTCGGCCAGGGGCTCGAATGCCCGACCTGCGGTGCGCCGGTAAAAACGGGCGCATCGATGTGCAACGCATGCGGCGAAGTCTTCGGCCCCGAGGGAACGGGCTCGCCGATCCCACAGAGCCGATAAGAAATGAAAGATGGGACGGTCGCCAGAGAGGCTTAGGGCTCGGCACCGGACACGATAGGAGATGAGTGGCGCCGTCGGTGCTCGGAATGAAGGACCCGACGACCCGAACCCGAATACTGGAGACCGGAGAAGGACCCAGGAACACTTTCCAGACGATGATGGTGACGATCAAGATGTGGCGCAGGTGAAGCAAATGACGGTGAGCTCCTATCATCAGATGTGTTTCCGCACCTTTCGCACGGTGGCAAAACGTGCAGCGCGCGAACGGCCGGAGTTCAGGCTCGCGCTCGAGCGTGCGTCGATCGATCTCCTCCCGGAAGCGTACCTCGCCTATGTGTGGATGACCACACTCTTATCGGTGATCGCAGCGGTAGCCGGTTTTTTCGTCGAATATTTTGTCTTCACCATGGTGCTCCAGATCGGCTTTTTCGATAATTTCATCATATTTGGCATTGAGATGGCGACGCTTGCGCTCCCGCTCATCGTCTATGCGCTCCTCCTCAAAACGCCGGAGTTCAAGATCCGAACGCGCCGGTCCAATATCAACGCCTATCTCCCCTATGCGTCGAACTTCGTTGCCGCAATGTCAGCAGCGAACGCAACACCGATGAATATCTTTCGGTCGCTCGCGCTGCAAGGCAAGGTCTACGGCGAGGTCACGGTGGAAGCGGGACGGATCTATAAGGACGCCGCCGTGCTCGGGCTCGATCTCATCACCTCGATCAAACGCGCGGTGGAGCGGTCGCCGTCGGATAAATTGGCCGACCTCCTCCAGGGCATCGTGAGCACGCTCCAGTCCGGCGGGCAATTGAAAGCTTACTTCATTAACCGCGCGGAACAATATATGAAAGAGAACCGTGCGGAACAACGCGATTTCCTCGAGACGCTCTCGTTCATGGCGGAGAGTTATGTCGTCGTCGCCGTGGCCATGCCGATCTTTCTCATGATCATCCTCGTGATCATGTACTGGGTGAGCGGATCGGGGATGTCGATGTCGGAGACGCTTCTCTGGGTCATCATCTTCGGGATGCTCCCGGCGATCCATATCATGTATATCATCGCGATCTATTTCATGACACCGGAGGTCTAACCACGATACCGCATGGAGCCTCCCACCGAACTGAGCCGACTCAATGGGTGTGAACAATGGGGAAGACCACTGTTGCTTCAGTACCGGGCGCGGTCCCTCCTCCGCCAGGCGACTCCTCGGCCAGTGCACGATCGAAGCAGTCCAACGGCAAGAGGGGCAAGAGGGCGGGCGGCAAATCGCAACAGCCGCCAAAGAAGCCACCGAAACCGCGATCACGGGGCCGTTCGAAACCGGGAATCGAGATCAAGGTCAAGGAGACGAACTGGACCCATGTTGGCTACGCCATCCTCGGCGTGTCCATCGCATTATGTATCGTCCTCCTCGTGTTCTGGGTCAATTCGGCCAAAGAGACCGATGTGACGGTCACATGGGAACCGATCAGGGAGGAGGAGGTCGAGGAATATCGCGTCTATGTCACCATCACGAGCATCGAGAACGAGGACAAACTCGCAACCATGATGGAACGTGAGCGCGAAGAGGGACGCGTGTTCTATGTTCGGAATGCCACCGTCGACGGCACGCGATGGGTCTTTAAGGATCCCGAACCGGGGAACTATTACTTCACCGTGGCCTACCCGGGCGATTATTATTGGGAGATCAACGACAAGGTCGTTCCACCGACGAAAGAGATCGAGGAAGGCATTGTGCTCGAGCGTGCGGACCATAACTATCTCGCATTCGCGCTCATGGCGCTCTTTGGGCCGTTCGGTTTCTTCTTCTTTTTTCGCGAGCGCAAGAAATCGAAGATGGAGGAGAAGTTCTCGGATTTCCTCCGCGATCTCGCCGAATATTGGAAGGTCGGGCTCAGCATGAGCGCGGCCATCGATACGATCTCGCGCGGTGAATACGGCGCGTTGAATAAAGAGGTCAAGAAGATGGCGGTGCAACTCTCATGGGGCGTGGCGTTCGATGAGGTGCTAAAAAATTTCGTCGATCGTATCCAGACCTCCCTCGTCGAACGATCGGTGTCGTTGATTTTAGAAGCGAACCGTGCGGGTGGCAAGATCTCCGATGTGCTCGTCACCGCCGCGTCCGACGCGCAGGAGATCAAATGGATCCAGACCGAGCGCTCGAAGGGCGTAAAAATGTACGTCACGGTGATCTATATCTCGTTTTTCGTCTACCTCGTCGTGATCGCCATCATCGTCGCCGTATTCCTCCCATCGATCATCCAGGCGTCGGCGTCGATATTGACCAGCGGCAGCGGTGGTTTCGGCGGGATGAAGATCCGGTCGTTGAACCGTGAGTTCCTCACCTTCCTCTTCTTCTGCTCGGTACTCGTCCAGTCGGTGGGCAACGGATTGATGGCGGGCGTCATGGGCGAGGGGAAGGTCATCGCCGGGTTCAAACATGTCTTTTTGATGCTGACGGTCTCATGGGGGCTGTTCGCGTTCCTCGTCGAGTTCTGATACAATACAATTAAAGCTAACGAACGTTCCGATAAGAAATAGATAATTTCTTGGCACATTAGGATGGAGTTGAGGTGAGCAGATGGGGAAATGGTATGCCGGTATCGTGATCGCTACTATTGCACTGGCATTGATCATCGTTTCGATGTTCATGCCGTGGTATCAATATGAAAAGAGCGGGGCCAATGTGGGGCAGTACCCCGCCACTCAGAACCAAACGCTCGATGAGCGGTTCATCTACGATAACGAAAGTCACACCATGACCACTGAATATTCGATCCTCTATGCACAACAGACCTCCTCGATACCGGCGTATTTCGACACGGACGACGACGGTCGGCGCGATGCGAAAGAATCATTGAAATATGATATCTCTACCAAGGCGAGCGAGGAGAACTACCGCATCCCGTTGGGTGGTCCGATCGAAGACGGAGGCCGCCCCGCGCAGCTCGAGGCCTATAATATCATCTACTTCTTCTATCTCATTGCGATGATCGCGATCTTCGCCGCCATCGGGCTCCTCGTGCTCACCGGGATGGGATTTCTCCCCAAATACGTCCCCAAGATCCCGTTGGGCATCGTCATCGCACTGGCAGTGATCGCGCCGTTCTATTTCGCGTTCTTTCAGCCGGTCGCGGTGGACGAGGATGCGGAGGCTGCGTACGACCACGAGGTCGCCATCGCAGAAGAGCGCGGGAATGCGTCGGACATCAGCGATTATCGGTCACCGGCGCATGCCGAGTTCTTCATGGGCACCGTCTATTCCAAGGACGCGGCGTATCAGGAGTACGATGTCAAAACGACATGGGGGCCCGGTTTGGGATGGTACCTCGCCGTCGGTGCGATGATCTTTTCGATCATCGCCATCGGCAATACGCGTCCCACACGTGTGAGGAAGCCGAAGATGGAGGACGAAAAAGAAGAGGAGATAGCGTACGAGCCCGGCACGGAACCGTTACCCTGTCCCAGCTGCACTCAGCCGATGTTGTTTATGAAAACGGCGCAGGCATATTATTGTAACAATTGCCAAAAATATGCCGACATGCCCGGCTACCCGGCACCGCGCTCGAGCAACAAAGGAATGCATACGGGCCTCGACGATGATGAACCGGACGATCTGGACGCAGATGAAGAGCTCTCGGATACGATCGAGTGGTAGTCGAGTCGAGTTGAGTTGAGTTGAGCTGAGTTGAAGTCGAACCACTCACAGTTGCATCGGATCGTGGACGGTTCTTCTGTTCTTCTGTTCTCTTCTTCTCTTCTCTTTGCTTCTCGACCGGCGAAACAATACTCGCTCGCCCGCTAGCTAGCTAGAAGGATCTCTCTTTATCGAGAGAGATACAAAAAAGAAGTGAAGTGGAGAGGGGTGCCGGGCAACCGTCCCCGTCATGATCAGCATACGATACGATAGGATACGATCGGATATGATGGGGCGATGGCGTCCGGCACCATACTGGGGATGGGGCCTCACTCTCCGTGTCGGGACTTACTCTCAACCGCACGGGGCGGAGAGCTCATAACCCGCCGTGCGCAATGGCTTGACCCGCGCGCCTCATTGCAGCGTGAGTGGCTCGCCCCGTAATGAGATGAGCTTCACATCTCGAGTAACATCTTCGAGATAAAGTGCATCACTTCCTCGTCGTCGGGGACGGTGAATGCTTTTCGATACCGTGGCGTATTATCCTGGGCATAATAACCACGCGCGATCGAGACGAATTCGGTGGTTTTGCCCGTGTTTTCCGTTTTCTTGCGTGCGACCTCGATGAAATCGTTGCGTCCAAAGTCGATCCGTTCGGACTTCAGTGTTTTGAATTCGACCATGAATGGTTTCTCCTGTTTTCTTCTCTGTGAACCTGCGAAGAGCCTGCGAAAACTATTGTCGTTACGGCATTGGCACCCATTGGCCGTTGACTCGGCACATGGACGGGTGGGTACCCAACGATTTGGACCCGCAGGCCTCACGCCGATGTGGTTCGGTGATGACATTATGTATTATGAACGTTTTGATAGTTTTGCATTCTAACAGAAATGATCCGGACCGGATTTGGATAGGCGTACAGATCGGAAATCATACCATAAACTTTATCTTTTAAATAGAGGATAGGATGAGCTATGATCCCGCGTTTTTTCGATAACGCTCCTTCCAACGGAATATTGGCTCGATTTCGTGTTCACCCGGGTCGTTTTTCGCTCTCGCGGCAGCAGCGTCCGAGCGCGGCGTCGCGAGACCGCTCCGCGGGGACACGCACGCAACCGACCACGCAACCGCGCCGCAAAAAGAAACGATCGAAACGGTCCACGAAGGGGCTGGATGTGGGGATCACGGTGCTCAAGATCTTCATTGTGGTCGTCGTCCTCTTTTTCGCCTATATGAACCACGAATCGCTCCTCACCTATCTCGAAGCGGGGTTGACCCCGTACGAACGCGCCGGCATTCCCGAATCGGTAGAGATCGATGTCGAGCGTGTGATCAATTTCGAGGTCGAGAATGCGCCGATCAGCTATAATTTGACCATCCCGTATCCCTCGGATGTGGTCGTGGCCGGTGAGACGGTGCAATCGATCGAGGCGGTGGAACCCGATCCCCCGTACAACGAGATCGTCAATGTGGGGATCGATCGGTATATGCTCTGGTCCGATACGCTCGAAGCGGGCGAGTCCATGGAGATCCGGATCCGCTACAAATTTATTGCCAAGAGCGTGAAATGGGATATTGCGAGCGGGAGGTCGGCGATGGTCGACAGCGTCCCTTCGGCGCTCCGCGCAAAATATTGTAAGGATGAATGGCCGGTGACCGATCGCAACGGCGACCCGCTGGATGAGAACGGCGACGGTGAGCCGGACAGCTATCGCATCGAACCCACTAATCCGGCGCTCAAGGAGCTCGCCGAACAGCTCGTCAAAGACGACGACGGCGATGTCTATTCCATGACCAAGAGTATCTACGATTATCTCGATTCACGATTCGTCTACGCACGCGGTGCGCCGGGGCAGTGGCCGCAGTCGGCCATGGACAGTTATCGCACCATGCAGGATGGGGAGAATATAAGGAACGGGGTGGATATGGGCCACGGTGATTGCGACGATCAATCGATCCTCTTCATCACGCTCTGCCGCGCCGTAGGCATCCCCGCTTGGCTCGAATCGGGTGCGCTCTATAATCAGCCCACGAATCAATGGGAAGGCCATGGTTGGGCAAATGTCTATATCCCCACCACGGAGGGCGGCGAACAGGTTGCGACGGTGGATGTCGTCAATAACCTCTTCTTTTTGCGCGATACCGACCGGCTCTCCGAGTGGGAGGATAACGGCAACGAGACGCGGTTGATGAACTACTATCAGCAGTGGACCTATTCCTATCGCGGGCCGGTCCGACCGGAGCTGACCACCAGCGAGCACTATATCACCCATAAATACGACCCCACCGCGGTCAAGACCCACATCTCGATCTAAAGAAGAAGCCACTGGGACTGAGGGGTTCGTGTTTGGGGTCCTTTATCGCACAACCGCGCCATACGGTATGCAGACCGAGCGCTGGTTGGCGACCGGCCATGATCATTTGAATGAATTGAAAGGTGGTGTTCAGCGGTTATCGTGTTCTATGAGCCGGTAATGGCCCGGTGTGGGTTCGTACAGCTCACCATTCGCCAATAACGATCGGAGATATTCCTCCGCGCGTTCCAGCGGCAGTTCATGTTCACGTGCGGCAGCCTCGAACTGCTCCTCGGTGAAGCCGCGCTCATATCGCTCAGATAAGTCTGCAATGATCGTACGCAGCGTGCGCTGGCGTTTCGAGCGCGTTCGTGGGTGACCCGCCGTCACCACTTGGGTCGGTTGAGCTGCCGCGGCTTCGATCGTCCGTTTTTCGTCTCTCCGTCCAGCGCGCGATATGGCACTCCTTTCATCCATCGCAGTTATTGCACTCCCCGTACCGGGAGCATCGCGTTCATATGCCCCACGGGTGGTGGTGTAAGCGGCGGTGCCGTCAGCATGTGCGGTATTGTATTTCCGGATCAGCTCGGAGAGCTCGCGAGCGGACTCCGTCCGGTATCGTATCGGCAACCGCTCGACGACCAACCGTTTGTGGCAATGGAGACATTTCGTCGTCTTGATCGAGAGCCGGATGCCTTTTGCAAATCCGCACTTCGTACAGATGATCAACCCATAGCTCATTGTGCACCACAATCAATAAATAGCATATGAGAGTTGTGCCACCGCCCACCGGCAGTTTTATATAGCGCGCTCATGAGACGATTCACAACCCCAGCAATGGTGCCAATCGAAGCGCACGATCATTGCAATCACTCTATGCATCCGTGTCGGTGGGACTGGGACTGGGACAGGGAGTGGAATACGAATGTCGGCAGAAATAGGACCCGTTCTCTCTATTCGCGATGTACAAGTCTCCGAACAGGTCGAAAAGCAAGTGACGATCCGTGGTTGGATCTACCGTACCCGCAGCAGCGGCAGGATCGCCTTCGTGCTCGTGCGAGATTCCACCGGCGTGATCCAGACCATTGTGGAGAAAAAGAATGTGGCGGCCGAGGATTTTGACGCGGCGAGGAAAGCGCTCATCGAGAGCAGCGTGGAGCTGACTGGGCGCGTGAGCGCAGACGAGCGCGCACCGGGCGGCTATGAGATCCATGTGGATTCGTTCACCGTCCTCCAGTATGCCGACGATTTTCCGATCACCAAGGACCAGAGCGAAGAGCATCTCCTCAATAACCGACATCTGTGGATCCGATCGCAGGAACTCACTGCGGTCATGAAGGTCAAGGCGAGCCTCCTCGCAGGTGCCAGAGAATGGCTCGCGGAGGCGAACTTTTTCGAGATGACGCCGCCGATCGTGACCACCAACGCCTGCGAAGGCGGGACCACGCTCTTTCAGTTCAAATATTTCGGCAAGAAGGCATACCTCTCGCAGAGCGCGCAGATGTACCTCGAATCGCTTATATTCTCACATGAGCGAGTCTGGAGCCTCACGCCGTCGTTCCGCGCGGAAAAGTCGCGTACCAAACGCCACCTCACCGAGTACTGGCATCTCGAAGGCGAGGAGGCGTGGGTGGGCAACGAGGAAAATATGCGCCTACAGGAGGAGATGGTGGCGCACATGGTCCATTACGCGGCGCGACACAATGCGAAGGAACTCGAGACGCTGGGTCGCGATCCCGCAACCCTCCGTTCCATCGAAACGCCGTTCGAAAAGATCTCCTATGACCGCGCCATCGAACGGCTCGCAGAGAACGATCTGGGGCTGGCTTGGGGCAGCGACCTCGGCACCACAGAAGAACGCGCGTTGACCAGCGATCGTGACCAACCGCTCTTTATCTACAACTATCCCAAAGAAGCCAAGGCGTTCTATATGCGCGAAAACCCCGACGATCCGCGCACCTACCTTTGCGCCGACCTCCTCGCGCCAGAGGGCTACGGCGAGATCATCGGCGGCAGCGAGCGTGAGGTCTCGTACGAGAAGCTCCTCGCGCGCATCGAGGCCGAGGGCATCGACCGCGAACCGTACGAGTGGTATCTCGATCTGCGGAAGTTCGGTTCCGTCCAGCATTCGGGGTTCGGCCTCGGGCTCGAGCGCGTGGTGCGATGGGTCTGTAAGCTCGACCATATCCGCGATGCCATACCGTATCCGCGCACGATCAACCGCATCTACCCATAGCTTCGCAAAGCATGTCGTGAACAGGCATTAGTTCTCTTCAAGTTGGTCGGACGGGTATAGGCTGGCCACCCATATTCTCCAATCCCTCTTCCGCCTTCCACCAATCGCAATTCCAACCCTATCCCCTACCCCCAGTCCCTTCCCGCACCCATTGGCGGGCGGGGCGGCCCCAACCCCCAACCCTATAGCTTCAAACGTCCGTTGTAACCTCGATCGCGCCTTCTCTCCTGGCATTGGTCGCGATTCAGCGGGGGATGGAACGAAAGAGCATTTCGACTCATCGCAAGTTCTCAATAGCCAAC